>NZ_BAABDJ010000008.1:0-68466 GCF_039539565.1 Hymenobacter fastidiosus
AATCCATCCCCAAAGTTACGGCTGCCTCGCACGAGTTAACTTAGCACCCTTTTCCGAATCAAGTCTAATAGCAGGCGCTGCTCAGCGGATAATGTTCGGGGGCCGTGACCAGGCCGGCGGCCACGGGGTTGTTGTGCATGTAATCCGCCTTCTGCTGCGTAACGGCGGGCGTGTGCAGCGGGACGGGATAGTTAGTTTTCTGCCAGAACATGTACGCTTCGTTCTGGCGGTGGGGCCGGGCGTAGTAGGCAAACAGGCGCATCATCCATTCGCGGCGGCTTTCATGCTCGTCTTCGGCAACGGCTTTGAGCAGTTGGCGGGCAGCAATCAGGTGGACGTGGCTGCTCATAATCACGTAGGCATACAGCTCCAGGCCCTTGTGCTGCTGGCAGTAGCGCAGGCTTTCTACCATGATTTCGGCGTAGCGCGGCCGGATAAACACGTCTACCCAGCCCATCACGGTCAGGGTCAGGAAAAATAAACCATCCGGGTACGTTTTGCGCAGCTCCGACATCGGAATAGGAAATAGTGGTAGCCGCCCGGAATATAAGCACTGCGCCGTCGCTCGGCTGTGCCGAGTAACGACTACGCCGGAGCGGCTTTGCCGCGAGCGTCCCACGCTGCTAGGGCGGGATGTTCGAACGGCGCGGGCGGATTCGCAGCGCAGCTGCTCAAAGCGTAGTTGTCACTCGGCATAGCCGAGCGACGGCGGGGGGAAATAGTGGTATCCACCAGGAATATAAGCACTGCGCCGTCGCTCGGCTGTGCCGAGTGACGACTACGCCGGAGCGGCTTTGCCGCGAGCGTCCCACGCTGCTAGGGCGGGATGTTCGAACGGCGCGGGCGGATTCGCAGCACAGCTGCTCAAAGCGTAGTCGTCACTCGGCATAGCCGAGCGACGGCGAAACGAAACTGCGGAAAACATAAAACCCCGCGCCGGCCGAAGCCAACGCGGGGTTTGTTATTTGGCTACGGCCAAGCTACTACATCCGGGTAATAACCTCATCCCCAAATTCCGAGCATTTCAGCAGCGTGGCGCCTTCCATCTGGCGCTCGAAGTCGTAGGTGACGCGCTTGGCGGCAATGGCGGCTTCGATGCCTTTGTAGATCAGGTCGGCCGCTTCCTGCCAGCCCAGGTGCTCGAGCATCATGGCCCCCGACAGAATCACCGAGCCGGGGTTCACCTTGTCCTGGTTGGCGTACTTGGGCGCCGTGCCGTGGGTGGCCTCGAAGATGGCGTGGCCGGTGAGGTAGTTGATGTTGGCGCCCGGCGCGATGCCGATACCGCCCACGATGGCAGCCAGCGCGTCGGAGATGTAGTCGCCGTTCAGGTTCAGGGTGGCTACCACCGAGTACTCGGAAGGGCGGAGCAGGATCTGCTGCAAAAAGGCATCGGCGATGCTGTCCTTGATGAGCAGCTTGCCGCCGTCGAGGGCCGCTTTCTGCTGGGCGTCGGCCACTTCCTGGCCCTGCTTGGCCAGGGTGCGGTCGTACTGGCTCCAGGTGTATACTTTGTCGCCGAACTCGCGCTCAGCCAGCTCGTAGCCCCAGGTTTTGAAGGCCCCCTCGGTGAACTTCATGATGTTGCCCTTGTGCACGATGGTCACCGACGGCTTCTTGTGCAGCAGCGCATACTGAATGGCGGCCCGGATCAGGCGCTCGGTGCCTTCCTTGCTCACCGGCTTGATGCCGAACGAGGACGACTCGGGGAAGCGGATTTTCTTCACGCCCATCTCGTCCTGCAGGAATTCGAGCATTTTCTGGGCCTGGGGCGTGCCGTTCATGTACTCGATGCCGGCGTAGATGTCCTCGGTGTTTTCGCGGAAGATCACCATGTCGGTCAGGTCGGGGCGCTTCACGGGCGAAGGCACGCCTTCGAACCAGCGCACGGGGCGCAGGCAGGCGTACAGATCCAGCTCCTGACGCAGGGCCACGTTCAGGCTCCGGATGCCGCCGCCTACGGGCGTGGTCAGGGGGCCTTTGATGCCCACGAGGTATTCGCGGAAGGCCTCGAGGGTTTCGTTGGGCAGCCAGTTGCCGGATTGCTTGAAGGACTTCTCACCAGCCAGCACCTCTTTCCACATCAGCTTCCGCTCACCATTGTAGGCTTTAGCCACGGCGGCATCGAACACGCGCACGGAAGCGGCCCAGATGTCGGGCCCCGTACCGTCGCCCTCAATGAAAGGGATGATAGGCGTATTCGGCACGTTCAGCTTGCCGTTCCGGATGGTGATTTTCTGTTCTGCCATTGTTAAAAAGTTGCCAGTGGTTAGTTGACAGTTATTAGTGTTTGGATTGATTTTATGGAAGGATGTTCGGGCGGGGCCTCACCCCTAGCCCCTCTCCCAAGGAGAGGGGAACTAGCTCTAGCGTTTTCTAGAAGTAGTTTTTCTAGTTTTCTAAGGCTAGTTCCTCCTCTCCTTGGGAGAGGGGGCTAGGGGGTGAGGCTTTCGTTGAACATGTCAGTAGCCGAAAATCTCTTTCAGCGTGAGTTGCCGGAGCTGGCCGTACTTGGCCAGCTCCTTGAAGTTGAGGCGGTCTTTGGAGCCGATGACCAGAATGGTCTGGTTCTGGCCCTTTATTTTGGCTTGCTGAAACTGGCTGAGCTGGGCGAAGGTCAGGTTCGGGGTTTGCTCGTACACGTCGCGGCGCAGGTCGTAGTCGAGGCCCAGACGCTTGGCGCGCTCGTAGCTGAAGAGGATATCGGACTTGGTGATGCGCTCGGTGGCGATACTGTTGCGGATGGCGTCCTTGGCAATCTGCAGGTTGGCTTCGGCCACGGGCATGTTGGTGAGCAGGGCCGTCATGCCGGCCATGGCCTCGGGCACCTTATCACTCTGCGCCCCGATGTAGGACAGGATGTAGTTGGAGCGCCCCAGCTTGCCGGCATTGGCGTAGCTCGACGACACGGCATAGGCCAGGGCCTTGGACTCGCGCAGCTCCTGGAACACGATGCTGCCCATGCTGCCGCCGAAGTACTCGTTGTAGAGGCTAGTGGTGGGCACCAGGTTTTTATCGTACAGGTCGCCCTTGGTCAGGAACAGGATTTCGGCCTGCACCATGTTGTAGTCCACCCAATAGACCTTGCGGGAGTTGATGGGTTGCTCCACGAAATCCTTGTCGGCGGGAACGGGCGTGAGCTTGGCGGGTACGCGGTGGTTAGGGTTAAGAACAGTCGCCAAGCCATCAGCCGGACGTGGCCCATAGTATAGCACGCGGTGCTGGTAGCTGGTGAGCTTTTTGGTCAGGGCCGTGAGGTCCGTAGGTTTCAGGGCCAGCAGCTGCTTTTCCGAAAGCTGGCTGGTGAACGGGTTTTTGGGGCCGTACTTGGCGTAGTTCACCAAGCCCTGGCTCAGAATCACCTGCTTGTTGAGCTTGGCGTCCTTCCGGGCCTTGAGCGTGCCGGCCACCATGTTTTTCAGGGCCGCGGCGTCGGGCTTGGGGTTGGCCAGCAGGCTTTCGAACAGCTGCAGCGCCGGCTCGAAGTTCTGGTCCAGCCCGCTCAGACTCACGAACACCCGGTCGGGGCCGCTGCTCACGCCGAAGGAGCAGCCGAGCTTGTAGAACTCCTGCTGCAGCTGGGCCGCGGTGTACTTATCGGTGCCCAGGTACTGCAGGTAGTCGGCGGCCAGGCCCAGGCGCGGGTCGTTGTTGGTGCCCAGGTCGAGCACGTAGTAGAGGTTGAACAGGCCGTTTTCGGTGTTGCGTGTGTAGTACACCGGCACGCCCGAAGCCAGCTTCACTTCCTGAATGTCCTGCTTGTAATCGACAAAAACCGGCTGCAGCTCGGGGGCTTTCTGCGCCGTGACTTCCTGGTAGAAGGCCGAAGAAACCTCCCGGTTCACCGGTACCGGCGTAATGGCGGGCTTTACCACTTTGGCGGCGTTCAGCTGCTTGCCCGTGCGCTTGTAGATCAGGGCGTAGTTCTGGCCGTAGCTTTTCTGGGCGAAGGCCACCACTTCGGCCTTGGTGATCTTACCGAACTCGTCGTACTGGGCCAGAAAGTCCTGCCAGTTCTCGCGGGCCACGAAAGCGGCCACGAAGGCGCCGGCGCGGGCCTCGTTGCTCTCGTAGCTTTTGGTGCGCTGCAGCTGCTCGTTGTTGATGATGGCCGGAATGAGCCAGTCGGGGAAGTTGCCTTTTTTGATTTCCCCGAGCTGGGCCAGCAGCAGGTCGCGCACCTGCGGCAGGCTCTGGCCCTGGCGGGCGGTGCCGTAGAGTACGTGCGCGGAGTAGTCGTTGTTGATGTCGGCGAAGCTGGTGGCCTGCAGTACTTTCTGCTGCTGGTTCAGGTTCAGGTCAATCAGCCCGGCCTGGCCGTTGGTCAAAATCTTGTCGGTCATGCGCACCAGCAGCGCCTCGTGGGTGGTGGTGCCGGGAAAGCGGAAGCCCAGCATCACGTTTTCCGCATCCGGCCCCAGCACTTCCTGCACAATAGGGGCAGTGATGGGCGCTTCCCGGGCGGGCGTAAAGGCGGGCACCGGCTGGCTTTTCAGCTTGCCGAAATACTGGTCGATGACGCGGATGGTCTGGTCGTAGTCCAGGTCGCCGGACAGGCACAGGGCCACGTTGTTGGGCCCGTAGTACTGTTGGAAGTACTTCTTGATTTCCGTGATGGACGGGTTCTGCAGGTGCTCGATTGTGCCGATGGTCGTCTGCGTGCCGTAGGGGTGAGTCGGGTACAGACTGCGATTCAGGGCCTCGTACTCCTTGCTGAAGTCGTTGTCGAGGCCCCGGTTTTTCTCCTCGTACACCGCTTCCAGCTCCGTGTGGAACAGGCGCGGCACCAGCTCGCCCAGCCGCTCACTCTGCACGGCGGCCCACTTCTCGAGCTGATTGGCGGGAATATCCTCCTGGTACACCGTCTGCTCCACCGAGGTGTAGGCATTCGAGCCCTTGCCCCCGATAGCGCCCATCAGCTTGTCGTACTCGTTGGCCACGGCATATCTGGCCGCCACGCCCGAGATGGAGTCAATCTGGTGGTAGAGGCGCTTCCGCTCGGCCGGGTCGGTTTTGGTGCGGTATACTTCGTAAAGCGCCTCAATCTTGTCGAGCTCGGGCTTTTCGGCGGCCCAGTTCTGGGTGCCCAGCCGGGAGGTACCCTTGAACACGATGTGCTCGAGGTAGTGGGCCAGGCCGGTGGCGGTACTCGGGTCGTTCTTGGAGCCGGCCCGTACGGCCAGATAGGTCTGAATGCGCGGGGCATCCTTGTAGTCCGAGAGGTAGACCGTCAGGCCGTTATCGAGCGTGTAGATGCGGGCCTTGAGCGGGTCGCCGGCAACAGTTTCGTACGTGTATGCCCTGGGTTGAGCGGGCACGGCGGCGGTTGCCGGGGGCGCAGTGGTGGTCGAAACCGCGGGTTTGCTGGTCTGACACTGGGTAAGGCTCAATACTGCCAACGCCGGAAATAGAAGCAGAAAGGATTTTTTCACGGGATGTTCCGGCGCGGTATTCAGGGCAAGGCAATAAGGATCAAAGATAGGCGGCTGGTATTGGAATAAAAAGCGCGGCCCGCCCCGTTGGACCCCTGATTCGGCGCGAAGTGGAAATTTTTCTTTATGGAAAGCAGAAAGTCCCCCAAAGGAGGGCTTTTAAACGAAGCACCGGCTTCCCCGGTAAGACCGTTTTGCTGAGCGAAGCCGCGGCAGCTCGCGTGCTGACACTGGATTACTAACTTAACATCAGCCCGCGAGCTGCCGCGGCTTCGCTCAGCGGGACCGACGCATTCTTTGGCCATCCGCCAACACTGGTTTCAGCCATCGAAGTCAGTCCGGAATCCATCCAGGCCGCCCGAATCCGGGGTTTAATCGGTGTCCAGGCCCAGCTGCTGCTTCATGACAGAGAGCATGGGGAATTTCTCCATCAGGTACTCCAGCTTGTCGGAAGAGGTGTAGAGCTTGCGGCCGGTGTCGACCCGCTCCACCACTTCGGCCTGCACGTTGAGGCGGGGGTAGCCGGTGCGGCGGCGCAGCTCACCCAGGAAGCCGGCCCGGAACTCGTTGAACTGGTCTTCCTGAATCGGATTGTCGACGCGGAGCACAATCAGGTGCTGCTCGTTGGCCTGAAACGCGCGGTTCAGAATGGTGTATTCGCTCAGGCTGTTCGGCTTGCGCTCCTCCGTTATTTCACTCCACACCCGCTGCAGCAGGGCCGGGTCGACCGCCGGCAGGCCGGTGACCGGGCCGCTGAGCTCGGCTTCCACGGGGGCTTTGTTGGCCGCCGCTTCCTGCTCGCGCTGGGCCTGCATTTCCCTGAGGCTGCCCAGACCCGGCAGCTTGGTGCCCAGGCCAAGCGGCTTGGGAGCCGCCAGGCTGGGGCGGGGCGGGGGCAGGGGGGCGGCCGTTACCGCCGGCTGGCCCGGCTCGTGCCCGGCAATGCTGGGCCGCCCGATTTCCACGTGGGGCACCGTGTCGCGCAGCTGGCGGGTGGTGGGCACTTCCGTGCTGGCTTCGTCTTCAATGCTCGGCGTCGCGTGCAGCTCCTCCACGCCATTTTCGATGGGCACGATAGGCTCCGGGTCGGCGGGGGCTGATTGGTTTTTGGGTGCTGGTTTTTGGGTGTTGGCTGGTGCTGGCGGCGCGGTATTCGAAGCCGGGTGGTAAGCTGTCGGCGCTTCGGCGGTGCCAGTGGTACGGAGCAGGCCGTTTGAAACCGGGGCCGGGGTGGCGGCCGGCGTTACACTAGTTTTTTTTTTAGCCTCGCCGTTGCTGGTCGAGGCGGCGGGGCCGGCGCTTAGGTCGCGGGCAAACTGCACCGCTCCGTTGAGGTAGGCCAGCTTCATGAGCATCAGCTCGACGTGCAGGCGCTGGTTTTTGGCCTGCTTAAAATCCCGGTCGCATTGGCTGACCAGGTTCAGGGCCGAGAGCAGAAAGGCCAGCGGGGCGGCCTGGGCCTGCTGCACATATCTGGCCCGGATGCCGTCCGACACTTCCAGCAGCTGCACCGTAATCGGGTCTTTGCACACCAGCAGTCCGCGCAGGTGCTCGGCCGCGCCCACCACGAAGTTGTGCAGGTCGAAGCCGTTCTGCATCACCTCATCGAGCAGCAGCAACGTCTGCGACAGGTTTTCGGTCAGCAGGGCGTCAATCAGCCGGAAGTAGTACTCGTAGTCGAGTACGTGCAGGTTCTGGATGACGTCCTTGTAGGTCAGGTTATGGCCCGAAAAGGTCACCATCTGGTCGAACATGCTCAGCGCGTCGCGCAGGCCGCCGTCGGCTTTCTGGGCCAGCAGGTGCAGCGCGTCGTCTTCGGCCCCGATTTTCTCCTGGGTGGCCACGTAGCGCAGGTGCCCGCGAATGTCGTCGACCCGAATCCGGTTGAAGTCGAAAATCTGGCAGCGCGACAGAATCGTGGGGATGATCTTGTGCCGCTCGGTAGTGGCCAGGATGAAGATGGCGTAGGCCGGCGGCTCTTCCAGCGTTTTGAGAAAGGCGTTGAACGCCGCGTTCGAGAGCATGTGCACCTCGTCGATGATGTACACCTTGAAGCGGCCCTGCTGGGGGGCGTAGCGCACCTGCTCCACCAGGCTGCGGATGTCTTCCACCGAGTTGTTCGACGCCGCATCGAGCTCGTGGACGTTGAAGGAGGCGTTTTCCTGGAAGGCCCGGCACGACGAGCACTGTCCGCAGGCTTCCAGCTCGAAGGGTGTATTGTCGGGGTCAGCGGCCTGCCGCAGGGCGGCGGGCACGATGTCGGGGCGGGTGCGGATCAGCTCCGATACCGGCCGGCCCTGGCGCACGTGCTCCTCCACGAACTCGCAGTTGATGGTCTTGGCCAGAATCCGGGCGCAAGTGGTTTTGCCCACGCCCCGGGGGCCGCAAAACAGGAAGGCCTGGGCCAGATGCTGGCTGGTAATGGCGTTCTGCAGCGTGGTAGTGACGTGCTGCTGCCCTACCACGCTCCGAAACGTGGCAGGACGGTATTTACGGGCCGAAACGACGAAATTCTCCATAAGTGCTGACCACAAAGATAGGCAATACCCCGGGCGAATCTGCCTGGTAAAACGGATGGCAGAATACCAATTTGTTTGCCGGGAGAGAAGCCGTGATCTGTAATTGTATAATTATATATATAATAAATAGTATTTATAGCTTACCTTGGGCCCGGGGCCCGCTGACTCCGCCGAGGGCCTGGAGAATCTGGATTTGCTGCTGGGTTGCCGCCGGGCTGACGATTCGACGGGCAGAACCAGCCGGGGCCGGCGTGATTGCCTGTCAAGCAGGGTTTAAAGCCCGTGGATCAAGATCATTTTTCTCATCTTACTTCTTAAGCCCATGAAAAAGCTTTTCCTGTTTTTCAGCGCCGCCGGCCTGCTGGGGCTGCCGGCTGAGGCCCAGCCGAATCCGGCGGCGGCGCCCTCAGTGCCGGCCACTAACACTTACTTCGGGGTGAAAGTGGTGGATCCGTACCGCAACCTGGAAAACCTGACTGACCCGGCCGTGCAGACCTGGATCAGGGCTCAGGCCGACTATGCCCGCCAGACCCTCGACGGCATCCCCGGCCGCCAGGGCCTCATCGACCAGATGAAGGAGTTCGACGCTCGCAAAGCCGCGCAGGTCCGGGGGCTGAAGGTGGCCGACAACGACCGGTATTTCTACTTTAAAACCCGCCCTCAGGACCAGCAGCCCAAGCTATACTGCCGGAGCGGTTACCGGGGGACGGAGGTGCTGCTCTTCGACCCGGAGACGTTTGAGCCGGGTAAGACGTACACCATCGGCAGCTTCTCGCCCTCTTACGACGGCTCCAGGGTGGCTTTCGAAATCAGCGAGATGGGGGCCGAGGTGGGCACGCTGCGGATTATGGAGGTGAAAACCAGGAAGCTATATCCGGAGAAGATTGAGAATACGTGGGGGGCCGGCGAGTGGCTGCCCGATGGCAACAGCTTTACCTACCTGCCCCTCAACGGCCGCGACGTGAAGGACCCGGCGGCCCGCCTCAACACCCAGTCGCTGATGCACCGCGTCGGCACGCCGGCAAGCCAGGACCGGCCCGTGTTTTCGGCCCGACTCTACCCGGCGCTGAACATCAAGCCCGCTGACTATCCCTACGCCGGGTACGACCGGGACACCAGGCTCCTGTACGGCTTTATCAGCACCGTGGAGCGCTACCTGCACGCCTACTACGCCCCGGTGGCCGAACTGGCAAAGCCCAGAATAGCCTGGCAGCCGCTTTTCAAGCCGGCGCAGGAAGTCACCGCCCTCGCCACCGACGACCAGTACATCTACTTCACCACGTCGAAGAACTCACCCCGCCAGAAAATCATGCGGATGCCCGTGGCCCGGCCCAACGTGGCCACCGCCGAAACGCTGGTACCCGAAAGCCCCGACGAGGCCCTGGACGTAGAGCAGCTGCGGACTACCAAAGACGGTCTGTACTTCGTGCGGACCCGGAATGGGGTGGAAGCCAAGCTGTACTTCGTGGCCAAGGGCACCAACAAGATGAAGCATATTGCCCTACCCCAGCCGGCGGGCAGCCTGATGCTGCAGGCCAAAAATGCCGGTTCGCCGGACCTGTGGGTGACGCCGGTGGGCTGGACGGCCGACCGCAAACGCTACCGCTACACTGCCGCCACGAAGAAATTCACCCCGGAGCCACTGTCGTCGGAGGCCCAGTACCCTGAATTCGACAACCTCACGGTGGAGGAATTGATGGTGCCCTCGCACGATGGCGTACTGGTGCCGTTGTCGTTGATCTACAAGGAAGGCACCCCCCACGACGGTACCGCGCCGACGCTGATGTTTGGCTACGGGGCCTATTCCATTTCCATGAATCCGTTTTTCTCCCCGGCTTACCTGCTCTGGACCCAGCAGGGCGGCGTGCTGGCCGTGCCCCACGTGCGCGGGGGCGGCGAGCTGGGCGAGGCCTGGCACAAAGCCGGGCAGAAAATGACCAAGCCCAACACCTGGAAAGACCTCATTGCCTGCGCCGAGTACCTGGTGAAAAACGAGTATACCGCGCCCGGCCGCATTGCCATCAACGGCGGCAGCGCCGGCGGCATCCTTATCGGCCGGGCCCTGACCGAGCGGCCCGATCTGTTTGCGGCGGCTATTCCGGAAGTGGGCTGCCTGAACGCTGTCCGGATGGAAAACTCGCCCAATGGCCCCGTGAATGCGCCCGAGTTCGGCACGGTGCAGAAGGAAGATGAGTGCAAGGCCCTGCTGGAGATGGATGCTTACCTGCATGTGAAGCCGGGCACCAACTACCCCGCCACGCTCATCACGGCCGGCATGAACGACCCGCGCGTCATTGCCTGGCAGCCGGCCAAGTTTGCCGCCCGCCTGCAGGCCAGCACCACCTCGGGTAAGCCCGTCCTGTTCTTCACCGACTACGAAGCCGGCCACGGCATCGGCGACTCCAAGCAGAAGCAGTTTGAAAGCATGGCCGACCTGCTGGCTTTCGGCCTGTGGCAAACGGGAGCCCCGGCCTTCCGGCCAAAACTGGCGGTTGCGAAATAGCCTGCCGGGTGGTAGGATGCCGGTCGATGCCCGGCATTTACGTTAGCCGGCACCTCACCAGCCGGAACATTTTCGGGGTCCGCCAACGTTTTCCTCCTGATGTGCGTACATTCGCACCCCGCTACTTGTGGCGGGCATCGTTCTTTACCATTTGGGGCTGACCGGAATTGACAGCTTGCGCAGGTCGCGAGTAAGCGTGCCGAGTGTTGGGCGAACCACTCGTTAACAATTCGTCCGAACAATAACTGGCGAGTATAGCTACGCCATGGCTGCTTAGTCTAGGTACTAAGTAATGTCATCGTCCCGCATCCGTTTTCTTTTACACGGGTGAGCACGGGGCGTCGTAAGTAGAAGATAGTTTCGAAGGAGGTGTGACTTCGGGGCGAAAACCAACTGCATCTAAGGGGAGTCTACGGGCCTGATGCGCGCCCGGACTACCACGAAAATCCAAGCGTAGATACGCACGTAGAAGGCTCGTCGGTTTCCTTGTCTGGACCAGGGTTCGAATCCCTGCAGCTCCACAGTTTGCTTCGCAAACATCCCCAAAAAAGCCCCGAATCGGATGATTCGGGGCTTTTTTTATGGTTTCCCGTCTGTAATCAGGACTACTTCCGCCGACTCGCCAGCAGCCAGACTCCACCCGCCAGCAGCGCCAGCACGCCCCCGATTACTGCGGCCTTAGGCACGGCCGGGGCAGAATCCTTGGCTGACTTGCGCCGGGCAATCGATTCGTCGGTGAAGGCGTGGCGACTGGTGGCCGCCAGAATCAGGCGCGTAGCTTCCCCGGGCTGGTCCCACTGGGGGAAGTGGCCGCAGTTTTCAAACCAGTAGAGGCGGGCATCGGGGAATTTCTCCAGCGCCAGCCTGGCCTGGCCGGGTAGGCACACCCGGTCCTGGCGGCCCCAGCCAATCACCAAAGGCTCCGTGATGCTGCCTTGGGGCGCGGCCTTCTGTACTTCGCCGTGGGCCAGCCGGTCGAGCAATTCCTCGAAAACGGGGGTGTTGGCAAACGTGTGCATTTCATCGATGGCCTGCTGCGAATCGATGGCCCAGGGCTGGGCCGAAAACTGGGGCAGCAGCACCGTGCGCCCCACGGCCGAGCCGGCAATAGCGGGCATCACGGGCTGCAATGCCTTCACAAGCTTCTGGGAAATGGCTACGGAGTGGTAGAAAACCGGAATTTCCCAGCCCTGCCAGAAGCCGCCGGGGTTCAGGGAAACGACGGCGCCGAGCACGCCGCCGCGCCGGGCCAGCTCCAGCACCAGCCGGCCCCCCATGGAGCTGCCCACCGCGTCGGTGCCGAGCAAATCGTGGGTGGTGAGAAAAGCGGTCAGCGCGTCGGCGAGGGTGCCGATGGAGTTTTCGCCGGGCAGCGGCGGCGTTTTGCCGTGGCCGGGCAAGTCGACGGCAATAACGTCGCGCTCCGCGGCTAGGGCGTCGATGATGGTGTTCCAGGAGCCCAGGCTGCCGCCGATGCCGTGAACGAGAAGCAGAGGGCGGCCGGTGCCGCGGCGGAGGTAGTGCATATTCATGGGTGAGGAAGGTTAGTTGGAAGCGGTAGTGGCGTGGTGCCACGACTTTTTGGTCGTGGTACCACTATCGTTGACCTATCGTTAAACGGCATCTACGCATCAGCGACGATAGTGGTACCACGACCAAAAAGTCGTGGCACCATCCCGACCTGCGGCCGGGAGAAGACCGGGGCTGGTTGAGCTTCCGGCGGCGGGGAGAAGCCGATTAAAACCGGAACGCTTATTTTCGGGCTTCTCCTTTCCCCGCCAGCTGCTCCCGGTCCGCATCCGGCCCCGGGTAATGCTGCTGGCCCTGCCCTTATGGACGTCTCCCGTTTTTCCGCCGGCCTGCTGCTGGCCTGCTCGTTTCTGACCGCTTGCCAGACCCAGAAAATGCCCGCTGCTACCGCTTCTGCCTCGTCAATTACGCCTGCGCCGCTGGTCTGGCAGTCAGCGGCCTACTCCATGTACCGCGACAGTATCGTGCAGGGCCGGTACGTGGCCCGCGCCCGGTCGCGCACCGAGCTGACGTCGAACTACCGGAGCCCGGCCAACGCGTTTCAGAGCCCGCAGGTGAGCTTCAAGTTCAGCCTCAACGGCAAGGACAATGAAATGCAGCCCGGCCAGGACCACGTGTTTATTGCCGTGCCCAAAGCCGGGCAGCCGCTCGAAACGCCGGTTATCGTGTTCGGGCAGCAGTACGTGGACCAAACCCCGGTGCCGGCCAACACTTACCTGGCTCCGAACACGCCGCTCAAAATCCGGTTGGACCTGCGTCCCGTGCTGGCCGCATTCCGGAAGCAGGGCTTTTATCCGCTCTACAACGGCCAGAAGCTCTACAAGGACGACCTGAAGCACGTGTTCGTGGCCGGCAACACCACGCCGCTGAGCTGGGATTTCGACAACCTGATCAACAAGCCCCAGCTGGAGCTGCTGGACGCCGACGGCGACGGCATCTACGAGGCCACCATCGTGCTCAACGCCCACTCCGACGTAAAAACCACCGCCGGAACGTGGCAGCAAAGCCTTGACGTATCGGCCCTGCCCCAGCTGACGTCGGACTACCCGATGCTGGACGCGCTCTATAACCTGGCGCTGGAAGAAGCCAGGCGGGCCGTGGAACCCGATGGCACCTTCCGGACCGGTCAGGAGTGGGCCGGCGTCTGGACCCGCGACATCAGCTACAGCATTATTCTCTCCCAGGCGCTGCTGCAGCCCGAAGCAGCCAAAACCAGCCTGCTGCGCAAGGTGAGCCCGGATGGCCGCATCATTCAGGACACCGGCACCGGCGGCGCCTACCCGTGCTCCACCGACCGCATCATCTGGGCCACCGCGGCCTGGGAAATCTATACGGCCACCGGCGACGAGGACTGGCTGCGCAAAGCTTACCCGATCATCAAAGCCTCCATTGACGACGACGAGCTGAACGCTTACGACGCCACCACCGGCATGGTGCGGGGCGAGTCGTCGTTTCTGGACTGGCGCGAGCAGACCTACCCCAAGTGGATGCAGCCGGCGGACATCTACCAGAGCGAAAGCCTGGGCACCAACGCCGCCCACTACCAGGGCAACCGCGTGCTGGCCCTGATGGCCGAGCAGCTGGGCGAGGCCGCCGTGGCCCGTATGGCCCAGGCCCGCGCCGACCGGATCAAAGCTGGCATCAACCGCTACCTGTGGCTGGAAGAGCAGGGCTATTACGGCCAGTACCGCTACGGCCGCACGTTCCCGGTGCTTTCGCCCAAAGCCGAGGCGCTGGGCGAGGCCCTTACGGTGCTCTTCGGCATTGCCGAGGGCAGCCGGTCTCAGCAGGTGGTGGCCCGCACGCCCGTCATGGACTACGGCATTCCCTGCATCTACCCGCAGATTGCCGGCATTCCACCCTACCACAACAACGCCGTATGGCCCTTCGTGCAGAGCTACTGGGGGCTGGCCGCCGCCAAAGCCGGCAACGAAACCGCGTTTATGGAAAGCCTGATGGCCGTGGCCCGGCCGGCGGCCATGTTCCTGACCGACAAGGAAAACTTCGTGGCCTCCAACGGCGACTTCGCCGGCACGCAGGTGAACAGCAGCAACATGCTTTGGAGCCTGTCGGGTACGCTGGGGCTGGTGTATAAGGGCCTGTTTGGGATGGATTTCCAGGCCGACCACCTCACGTTCCGGCCCTTCGTGCCCCAGGCGCTGGGGGGCACGCGCAAGCTCACCGGCTTCCGCTACCGGGGCGCCGTGCTCAGCATCGAAATGGTGGGCTTCGGTCAGGGCATCCGCCGCATCACCCTCGACGGCCAGCCCCTGCCCGATGCCACCCTGCCCGCCACCCTCACCGGTCCCCACGACGTGCGCATCGAACTGCCCGGCGACAAGTTCGGATCCTCTGCTCAGAACAAAGTGCCGCACCACGTGGCCCCCATGACGCCCGCCGTAAGCTACGCCGGCGGCCGCCTCAGCTGGCCCGCCGTGGAAGGGGCCCAAGCCTACCAGGTGCTGCGCAACGGCCAGTTTGCCGCCCGCACCACCGAACCAGCCTACGCCGTGTCGACGCCCACCGCCTACACCGAATACCAGGTGCTGGCCGTGGATGCGCAGGGCTTCGATGGCTTTGCCAGTGAGCCGCTGCCCGTAGAAGCCAATAAATTCCGCCGCACCTACGAGCTGGAAACGGCCACGCCCAAATCGGCCAAACCCTACCAGGGCTATACCGGCAAGGGCTTCGTGGAAATCAGCAAAACCGTGAACCGCACCATCAGCATCAAGGTGCAGGTGCCCGCGGCCGGCCTCTACGCCCTGGACTTCCGCTACGCCAACGGCAACGGCCCCATCAACACCAGCAACAAGTGCGCCCTGCGGACGCTGCGCCGGGGCGCCGAGCCGCTGGGCACCGTAGTGCTGCCCCAGCGCGGGGTGGACGAGTGGTCGGACTGGGGCTTCACGAACCCGATTCTGGCCCGGCTGGAAAAAGGCTCCCAGACGCTGCTGCTCACTTTCGAAGCGGCCAACGAAAACATGAACGGCGCCGTGAACCAGGCCATGCTCGACCACCTGCGCGTGACCAGGGTGGAGTAGGGGAGGCAGTTGTCATCCTGAGTGCAGCGAAGCGGAAGGAAGAACCTTCCTCTTGCCAATTGCTGAGCCCTTATGAATGGCCAAAGCCCTTTTTCGCACCCGGCAGAAAAGGGCCTTGCTCAATTAAAGAGGTTTTCTGCTTATCAGAGGAAGGTCCTTCGCAAACTCAGGATGACAGATGACAGACTGTATTTCTCGCATCCGTACCTTCGGGGCCGCAACCGGCGGTTGACGGCCACTATCTGGGCGGCGGCGCTTGCACTCTGGCCGATAAACTCCAATTTCGTTTTCTGAATCCACTTTCATTCCCTCCTATGTCAGCACCAACTCTTACCGGCCTGCGCGCCGGCGTCCTGCACGGCGACGAAGTACAATCCCTGTTTCAGCACGCCAAGACCAACGCCTTTGCGCTGCCGGCCGTCAACGTGACGGGCAGCAACACGGTAAACGCCGTGCTGGAAACGGCTGCCGCCATCAACTCGCCGGTGATTATCCAGTTCTCCAACGGCGGGGCGCAGTTCTTCGCCGGTAAGTCGATTGCCAACGACAAGCAGCAGGCCAGCATTGCCGGCGCTATTTCGGGCGCCCACCACGTGCACCTGATGGCCGGGCTCTACAACGTGCCCGTGATTCTGCACACCGACCACGCCGCCAAAAAGCTGCTGCCCTGGATTGATGGGTTGCTCGATGCCGGCGAAAAGCACTTCGCCCAGTACGGCCAGCCGCTGTACAGCTCCCACATGCTCGACCTGTCGGAGGAGCCGATTGAGGAGAACATCGAAATCTGCAAGCGCTACCTGGAGCGCATGGCCAAAATCGGCATGACGCTGGAAATCGAGCTGGGCGTGACCGGCGGCGAAGAAGACGGCGTGGACAACTCCGACGTGGACTCCAGCAAGCTCTACACCCAGCCCGAGGAAGTGGCCTACGCCTACGAGCAGCTCAGCGAGGTAAGCAACCGCTTCACCATTGCCGCCGCTTTCGGCAACGTGCACGGCGTGTACAAGCCCGGCAACGTGAAGCTGGAGCCCCGGATTCTGCACAACTCCCAGGAGTTCCTGCGCCAGAAGCACAATATCGCCGAGGCCCTGCCCATCGACTTCGTCTTCCACGGCGGCTCGGGCTCCAGCCAGGAAGAAATCCGCGAGGCCATCGGCTACGGTGCCATCAAGATGAACCTCGACACCGACCTGCAGTGGGCGCTGTGGCAGGGCATCAAGGACTACTACGTGAAAAACGAAGGCTTCCTGCAGGGCCAGATCGGCAACCCCGGCGGGGCCGATTCGCCCAACAAGAAGTACTACGACCCGCGCGTATGGCTGCGCAAGGGCGAAGAAACCTTCGCCACCCGCCTCAAGCAGGCTTTCGAAGACCTGAACGCCATCAACCGCCGCCCGTAACGGGTAGTCAGAAAAAACAGAGCGTCATGCCGAGCGCAGCCGAGGCATCCCGCGCGGCAGCGTCGGCGGAGTAATCCAGCATCAGCCCGCGAGATACTTCGACTTCGCTCAGCATGACGTTGTTTTTTGCAGGTAAAAGTCCCGCTTCCAACCCTGGAAACGGGACTTTTGCTTTCTGGTGAAAAGCTAAACCTACTTTTTGCTCTTCTGGGTCTGCAGCTCGCTGGCCAGGCGCAGGAGCAGGTCGCCGAGGGACCGGAGGGCGGCTTGCTGATCGGCCGGAGCCTGGAAGGCGGCCTGGTTGGTCTGGGTGCCCAGCAAGCTGAGCGAGCTGCCGATGGCTGCGCCGTTGAGCTTGCCAGCGGTAAGTAGAGATTGAAGGGTGCCGATTTCGCGGGCAATATCCTGCAGGCCGGGAATGCCGCTTTGCAGAAACTCCTGCTGCCAGGCTTCGGTATTGTCCATGGCCGCGCTGAGCGGGAGGCCGGTCAGGCCGTTTTGCAGGGCGCGGACGGTTTCGTTGAGGCGGTCAGTGCCGGAGGAATCAGTAGCCATAAGGGAAAGAAAGAGGTGGTTGGGAAGAGGTGGGGATTAAACGGCGGAAGTGGCTTCGGCGGCCACCAGCTGCAGCTCCCGCAGTACGCCAATGGCGCGGCAGGCGCTGGCTTCCTTGTCTTTTATTTCGAGCATAATGTCCACGTCGAGGCCGTGCAGGTGGGTCAGAAACTCCCGGAACAGCGCTTCTTCCAGGGTAGACGTGTGCTTGCCTTTCCGTTCGCCGGGCTGCTGGGCGCTGTAATCCATCATCATCACGCCGTCGCGGGTGGGGTGCCAGGTGGCGGCGGCGAGGCGCAGGGCATCAGCCATCGGCTCGCCGTGGTTCAGGCACTCGTGGTGGAAGTTGTCGAACAGGATGGGAATACCCACGGCTTCATGCACCCGCAGACAATCCTGGAGGCTGAACAGCCGGTCGTCGTTTTCAATCACCAGCCGCTGTTGCAGGCGTTCCGGCAGTTCCCGGTAGGTGGCAATGAAGCGGGCAATGGCCCCTTCCCGGTCGCCATACAGCCCGCCGACGTGAATCTGGAGCTTGGCCGTGGAGTCCATCTCCATCAGATCGAGCATGGTGCCCTGGTATTCCAGCTCGGCGATGCTGCGCTGCACGATATCCGGGTTCGGCGAGTTCAGCACCACAAACTGGTCGGGGTGCAGCGATACGCGCAGCTTTTCAGCCCGAATATAGTCCCCAAGGGCCCGGAATTCGGCCGCGAAGCGCGTTGGCCAGGGAAAGGTGTTGATGGGGTGTGAGCCGAAGGGCACGATGCCCGAGCCGATGCGAAAAAAGTGCAGCCCGTGGGCTACGTTGTATTCCAGGATGCGCTGCAAGCACGCCAGGTTGTTGGCTATTACCGTTTCGACCCGCTCGGCCGAGTAGGAGGCCAGCCGAAAGGTGGTAGAAGCCGAGCAGGTAAGGGACTCGTTGACGCAGGGATACCCGATTTTCATACCCGGGCTTTACGGGAACGAAGGGGAGATGGTGAAGCGGGGAATCCAAAAATCGACGGTCATCTTACTTGCCACTCTACTCGTAGCCTTTGTTGTTCTTGAAGTTGCGGTTATACTTCTGGCGGGCTTTTTCCGCTTCCAGCGCTTTCTGCTCGGCCTGAATCTCCGCCATCTTGCGGCGCTCCTGTCCGGCCCGGGAAAACTGCTCGTAAATCAGGCTGATGGGGCTCGCCAGGGTCGGAACGGGCTCCCTGGGGGCAATAGTATCGACCGGAAACAAAGGCCTGGGCGGCGCGGCGCGCCGTACTACGTTGGTGGAAGGCGCAGGCCGGCGCACGTTGCGCAGGGCGCGGTTTATCTCGATTCGGTCGGGACGGTCGGACTGAATCCGTACTTCGCCCAGCTGCACGCTGTCGCGCACCATGTAGATCTGAACGATGATCTGCGAGAGGCCGGTGCGGTTCAGGGGCAGCCGTTGGCGCTTGAAGCCGACGGCCCGAAACATCAGGGTGTCGGTGTTGGCCACGTCGATGGCAAAATCGCCTTCTTCGTTAGCTACCGTGCCCCGGGTAGTACCCTGAATCAGCACGGCGGCGCCCGGAATGGGCTTGCGGCCCGCCAGAGTGGAGATGGTGCCCGTCACGCGTACCTGCGCCGAAGCGGCGGCCGCCAGCAGCAGGAAAATCAGCAGAGAGCACAGAACAGGCAACCAGGAACGCCGCACGAGATAAAATAGACCAGTCATCAGGAAAACTAAACGCCGCAGCCTGCAAGGTAGCCAACTACTGAGCCAAAAAAAGCCTGCTCCGTTGCAGGGGCAGGCTCTTGAACTTAGGAATGAGGCCAACGGTGCGGCTTAGAACCGCTTTACCGTCCGCTCGCCATCGGCATCGATCTTCACCTTGCTGCCATCAGCGCGCTTAATTTTAACGTCACCGTCGCTGCTCACTTTGCGCTTTGAACCGTCCATGTATTTCACTTTGCGGTTATCGTCGTCATTTTCAAGCTTCTTGACGGCCTTGCGCGGGCCGGTGTTACGCACCGTTGTCACCGTGGCCGGGGTAGCCACTACCACCGTTTCCGGGGCGCCGGCCACGTAGCGGGTGTCAGCGTAGCTGAGGCGGTTGGTTTCGTACTGCCGGTACTTGTCGGGGCTGTTCAGGGCGGTGCGCAGGCCGTTGTCGGCTTCGGCATTTACGGCCCGGGCGGCGGCGTAGCGGCCGGCCGTGTCGGTAGCATACTGGTTATCCAGATCCGAAAGACGACGGGCGCGGTTGTAGTACACGGTGCGCACTTTGGTTACGACCACCGAATCGGTCAGGCTCAGATCGGTGGCCATTTGGTTGGCAATCCGGTCGGCGCGGTCCTGATACTCCATGTCGCCCGCGTTGTCAATCACTACGGCCGTATCGCCGGCAGTCGGCGTTATGGCCGTGGTGGTTTCGGTTTTTTTGTCCTGGGAGCAGGAGGCTACGGTGAGAGCACCGGCTACGGCGCTCAGGAGAATCAAACGGATGTTGTTCATCGGGAGGAAAAAAAGAAGATAGGAGTGGCCGGATATAGAAATCCGACAATGCCCGCTATACGGCTCCGGCCGCCGTGCGGTTATAAGTAGGGTTTGCCCGCGTAAAAAAGCCCGATTCCGGTTGGAAACGGGCTTTCGCTCAGGTTATCGGCACTGCAGGCGGACTACTCAACTTTCGTTTTGTTGCCTTCGGCATCCTTGGTTTTTACCTTGCCGTTGTCTTTTACTTTGATTTTGCTGCCGTCTTCGGCCTTGGCTTTCATCTCGGTTACGGTACCACCACCGGACATATCAGCGTTATCCGCCGAGCTCACGTCCGACGACGAGTTCATGCTGCCCGTCGCGTCCATATCCGCCGTCGACGACATGGCAGCATCGTCCATGTAGTTCGACTCGTAGTAATCAGCGCGGCTCGACTCGTAGGCGGAGTACTGGGTTGGGTCGGTGAAAACGCTTTTCAGCTCCGTGTCGGTATCGGTGTAGACCGTGCGCATGGCGGCGGCCATGCCGGTGGTGTCGGAAGTATACTGGCTTTGCAGGTCACCGAAACGCTTCTCGCGATTGTAGTATACCGTGCGCACTTTGGTGCGGGTAGCGTCGTCGAGCTTCATCTTGGTGGCCATGTCGGCGGCAATCCGGTCGGCGCGGCTGTTGTAGGCCTCATCGGTATACATGGCCGGCGAGGTTGTGGTCGTCGTCGTGGTGGTGGTCATACCGCCATCCATGGTGGTAGTATCGGTGGTTTTCTCTTGGGAGCAGGAGGCCAGGGCCAGCGTAGCGGCGCAGGACAGGAAAAGGAGGGAAGTTTTCATGGTGGAGGGCGTTTGCGAAAAAAAACATCGGAAAATCGATGATGGCGCATGTACGCGGCTGTCTTCGTTGTGGTTACCTTTTTATCTTGGCTGAGCACAAAAGGGCCTTCCATTGTGCAACGGAAGGCCCTTTGGGAGCAGTGGTGAAAGAGGTCAGCGCCCGGGTATTATTAACTGCTGCTACGCCCGGCGCAGCTCAAACACCGTGATTTCGGGCAGGAAACCCACGCGGCCCGGGTAGCCGATAAAGCCCAGACCCGTATTCACGTAGAGATGCTGCTTGCCCTGCTGATACAGGCCCGCCCACTGCTTGTACACGTACTGCACGGGGCTCCATTTAAAGCCCGGCAGATTCACGCCGAACTGCATGCCGTGGGTGTGGCCCGAGAGGGTGAGGTCAATATCCGGGTATTCCAGCACCTGCGCTTCCCAGTGCGAAGGGTCGTGGCTGAGCAGGATTTTGAAGGCCGCGTCGCCGCTGCCGGCGTGGGCCCGGGCCAGGTTGCCGTACTTCGGAAAGCGCATCTGCGCGCCCCAGTTCTGCACGCCCAGAATGGCGATTTTCTCCCCGTTGCGCTCAATGGTCTGGCTTTCGTCGAGCAGCAGCTGCCACCCGATTTTGGCGTGGTTCTGCTTGAGCCGGTCGAGGTTGGCATTCTTGGCCGTGGCCCCGCCCCGCTCGCTCCAGTCCACGTAGTCGGCGTAGTCGTGGTTGCCGAGCACGGAATAGATCGGGTGCCGCGACTGGATCTTGGCCAGCGTGCCGATATGAGGCTCTACCTCGGTGGCCACGTTGTTGACCAGGTCGCCGGTCATAAACACGAGGTCGGCGTTCTGCTTGTTGATCAGGGCCACGGCCCGTTCCAGGGGCTCGGGGTTGGCGTTGAAGGAGCCCGTGTGCAGGTCCGAAATCTGGAGCACCCTGAAGCCGTCGAAGGACGCGGGCAGGTTGGCAAACTTCAGCACCACGCGCTTCACCTGGTAGTTGGTCGCGCCCCGGGCCATGCCCCAGAGCAGAGCCGCAAACGGAATGCCACCCGCCAGCAGCGCCAGCCGGTTGATAAACTGGCTGCGCGAGATGCCCGGGCTGCCGTCGTCGCCAATCGGGGCCGGCTGCGTGCCGAACTTCGAGGCCGCATAACGCACCAGGCGGCCGGCATCGTCCACCAGCAGGAACAGCACTACCACCAGCTTCGACACAAACAGGATCAGGATGGCGCTGGTGAGGTAGGTGCGCAGGGCGGTAGGCGGCGTGCCGCGCGACACGGCCATCCAGGCAACACCGACCAGAGAAATGAGGGTGAGCAGCCAGTAGCCGCCCGAAATCAGGCGCTGGGTGCCGGCGGTAGCGCCCTGGCTAACGGTGCGCACGGCCTGAAATACGTACCAATCGACTCCTAACAAAAGCACGACAAACAGCGCGCTGGTGATGATTCTTTGCATAGTGGGGGAGAAACTGCGCGGTCCGGCTGAAGTTTTGGTGCCGGAAAGCTACTTTACCAGACGGATGACGGCCGGCTTTACTTTATACGCCTGGGCCCTACAACACCAATACCAGATGGAAACGTTTGACAATCTGTCCGAAGAATCCGGAACTCCCGGGCCTTACCCGACGCCGGCCAGCTTCAGCATCAAGAGCTGGGCTGAGGAAGACCGGCCCCGGGAGAAGCTCATGCAAAAAGGCCGCACGGCCCTCTCCGACGCCGAGCTGCTCGCTATTCTGCTCGGCTCGGGCACCGCCCGGCTGTCGGCCGTGGACGTGGCCAAGCTGATTCTGGCCGCCGTGGGCAATGATCTGAACGAGCTGGCCCGCCTGTCGCTCAAGGACCTGATGCGCCATAAAGGCATTGGCGAGGCCAAAGCCATTACCATTGTGGCGGCGCTGGAGCTGGGCCGCCGCCGCCGGGAAACCGCCGCCGCCGCCCGGGTCACCATCACCTGCTCGCGGGATATTTATAATGTGGTACGCCCGCACCTGCAGGATTTGCCCCACGAGGAATTCTGGGTGATTCTGCTCAACCGCGCCAATGTGGTGATGCGCAAAGCCAGTATCAGCCGCGGGGGCGTAGCCGGCACCGTGGCCGATCCGAAGCTGATTTTCAAAGAAGCCCTGGAGCAGCTGGCCAGCAGCCTTATTCTGGTGCACAACCACCCCAGCGGCAACCGCAGCCCCTCAGCCGCCGACATTGCCCTCACCCGCAAGCTCAAAGAAGCCGGCCAGTTTCTGGATCTGCCAATTCTCGACCACCTGATCTACACCGACCTGGGCTACTACAGCTTCGCCGACGAAGGCGTGTTGTGAGTTGCCGGTTGCGAGTTGTGAGTTGTGAGTTGCCAGTTGCCAGTTGTGAGTTGCCGGTTGCCAGTTTATAGGGCAGTCGTTGAACGAACTGGCAACTGGCAACTGGTAACTGGGAACTCAAGACTGGCAACTGGTAACTGGCAACTGGGAACTCAAGACTGGGAACTCACAACTCACAACCGGCAACTGAAGCTACCTTTGCAGCTATGCGTATCAATCCTAAACTTCTGCTGGCCGTTGGCTTGCTTGTGGTGTTCGGCTACTTTCTCCAGGAATTCGTGCTGGGCGATAATCAGTTTGCCGCCGGCATCAACAAGATCCGCAAGGAAAAAAACGACTCCTTCCGCCGCGCCAGAAACTCGCCCCTTACCGCGGAGCAGCGCGACCAGTTCGACAGCCTGCGCTACTTTCAGCCCCGGAAAGACTACGTGGTGAATGCTAAGCTGGAGCGTTTCGGGAAGCCGGAGGAGGTGCAGATTCCGCTCACCGACGGCAAAACTGAAGCCTACCTGCGCTGGGGCCGGGCCACGTTTGAGGTGGCGAAAGTCCCGCAGCAGCTGGTCGTGCTGCTCAAGCTCGACGAAAAAGACGGTAAGCTCTTCGTGCCTTTCACCGACAAAACCAATGGCTTCGATACCTACGGCGGGGGCCGCTACCTCGATATTGCCCTGCCCAAGGATGGGGAGAACGAAGTGACGCTGGATTTCAACCAGGCCTACAATCCCTTCTGCGCCTACGCCCCGAGCTTTGCCTGCCCGGTGCCCCCGGCGGAAAACCGGCTGACGGTAGCCGTCCAGGCCGGGGAGAAGACCTTTCCCGAAATCGACCATACCGGCCACAACCACTAATCGGGTCGAGTGGTGCCACGACTTTTTGGTCGTGGTACCACTATCGTTGAACGGAACCCACGCATCTGCAACGGTAGTGGTACCACGACCAAAGAGTCGTGGCACCACCGTGGCCGGGCGCAGGGCATTGGCATTGGCCCCGGGAGCCATATCCGCCCCCCGTCCGAATCCTTACCTTTGCCCTGATTCAGTTGCCGGTTACCAGTTGCCAGTTGCCAGTTCGTGCAACGATAGTCAACTGGCAACCGGCAACTCGTAACTGGAAACTGATACAACTGATGAAAATATCCTTCGACTGGCTCCGCACACTTATTCCTACCGACCAACCCGCCGTGGAAATCGGCAAGCTGCTCACCGGCTCGGGCCTGGAGGTGGAGGGCATTGAGGAGCTCGAAAGCATCCCCGGCGGCCTGCGCGGCCTCGTGCTGGGCACCGTGCTGACCTGCGAAAAGCACCCCGACGCCGATAAGCTCAGCCTGACCACCGTGGATGTAGGCGACGGCACGGCCCGCCAGATCGTGTGCGGGGCCGCCAACGTGCGCGCCGGCCTGAAAGTAGTGGTAGCGTTAGAAGGTGCCCAGCTCTACCCGGCCCAGGGGGAGCCGTTCAAAATCAAGAAATCCAAAATCCGGGGCGCGGCTTCCGAAGGTATGATCTGCGCCGAGGACGAAATCGGCCTGGGCACCTCCCACGCCGGCATCATGGAGCTGGATACCGCCCTGCCCAACGGCACGCCCGCCGCCGACTACTTCGGCCTGGGCTCCGACTCGGTGTTTGAAATTGGGCTGACGCCTAACCGCGCCGACGCGGCTTCGCACTACGGCGTGGCCCGGGAGCTGCGCGCCCTGCTGCGCCAGCCCTGCCAGCTACCCGACATCAGCCAGTTTCACGCCCCGGCCACGGCCGGGCGGAACATTACCGTGGAGATTCAGGACCCGGAAGCCAACCCGCGCTACGCTGGTCTGCTGCTCGAAAACGTGCTGGTGGGCCCGTCGCCGGAGTGGCTGCAGCGCCGCCTGCGCAGCATTGGCCTGTCGCCCATCAACAACGTGGTGGACGTGACCAACTTCGTGCTCCACGAGCTGGGCCAGCCCCTGCACGCTTTCGACGCCGACCAGATTAGCGGCGGCAAGGTCATCGTGAAGCGGGCCGTGGAAGGGGAGAAGTTCGTGACCCTCGATGGCACCGAGCGTACCCTGAAAGGTGCCGACCTCGTTATTGCTGACGTCAATGGCGCGCCCATGGCCCTGGCCGGCGTGTTCGGCGGCCAGACCTCCGGCGTATCGGCGGCCACGACCCGCGTGTTTCTGGAAAGCGCCTACTTCCAGCCCGCGGCCGTGCGCAAAACGTCCCAGACCCATCAGCTCAAGACCGACGCCTCCTTCCGCTTCGAGCGGGGCACCGACCCAAATATGGTTCTGGTAGCCCTGAAGCGCGCCGCCCTACTGCTCCAGGAAGTCGCCGGCGCCACCGTGGCCGCCCCCATCGTGGACGAGTACCCGACGCCCATCGGCCCCACCGCCGTGCGCCTGCGTCTGCCCCGGGTGGAGCGGCTGGTCGGCCAGTTCATTGCCCCGGAGCGCATCCGCCAGATCCTGACCGACTTGGATATCCTGATTGCGGAAGAGATTGAGCCAGACCAAAGCCAACAACCAACAACCAACAACCAACAACCAACCTGGATTCTGAGCGTGCCCCCGCACAAGGTGGACGTGACCCGGGAGGCCGATGTGATTGAGGAAATCCTGCGCATCTACGGCTATAACCACGTGGCTTTGCGGCCCCACAACGCGGCTTCCTACCTGGCCAAGTTCCCCAACCCCGACCCCGAGGTGCTGCGCCAGAACACGGCCCGCCTGCTCAGCGGCCAGGGCTTCTCCGAAATCATCACTAACTCGCTGACCAACTCGCTCTACTTCGAAAAGGCCGGGGAGAAGGACGAGACGCTGGTGCCGGTGCTCAACTACAACAGTGCCGACCTGAACGTGATGCGCCCCACCATGCTCCACTCGGGCCTGGAGGTGATTCGCTACAACGTGAACCGCCGCCAGCGCGACCTGAAGCTCTACGAGTTCGGCAAAACCTACCACCGCGAAGCCGATGGCAAGTACTCGGAGAAGAACAAGCTCGTCCTTTTCCTGACCGGCAACACCACGGTCGAAACCTGGCAGCAGAAATCCGATAAGGCCACGTTCCACCAGCTGGCCGGCGCGGTGCAGCAGGTGCTGGCCGCGTTCGGCTTTGCCCAGCCTGCTTCGCAACCCGTGCAGCACCCGTATCTGGCGGGGGGGCTTACGCTGCTGGCCCAGAACCAGCCCGTGGCCCAGCTCGGGGCCGTGTCAGCAGCCGTGCTGAAGCGGCTCGACGTGAGTCAGGCGGTGTGGTACGCCGAGCTGGACTGGGACTGGCTGATGAAGAAATACAAGAACACGCTCACGGCCCGCGAGCTATCAAAATTCCCGGAAGTGCGCCGCGACCTTTCCCTGGTCGTGGACCGCGCCGTGACGTTCGACCAGCTCCGCCAGATTGCCCAGCGCACCGAGAAGAAGCTGCTGCAGGGCCTGAACGTGTTCGACGTGTACGAAGGCGAAAACCTGGGGGAAGGCAAGAAGTCGTACTCCGTCAGCTTCAGCCTGCAGGACCCCACCCAGACCCTCACCGAACAGGCCATCGACTCGGTGATGCAGCGTCTCATCGACCAGTTCGAGAAGCAGGCCGGCGCCGTGATTCGGCGGTAGATTGGTTTTTGGTTGTTGGTTTATGGTTATTAGCCGTTGGTTTTGCCCGTCGTTCCGCCCGAACGGGTAGTTCTTGTCCGGTTGTCGTAAGCCAATTCTGTCGCCTGCTGCCAAAAACCAAAAACCAGCAACCCAAAACCAACAAAATGGCCTCTTCCCAGCAACTTGCGCAACTAGACCGTCTGGAACGACAAGTGACGTCGTTAGTGACTGCCTATCAGGGCCTGCGCGAGGATCTGGCCGATGCCAACACCACCATTCAGCAGCTGCGCGCCGACGTGCGCGACCGGGAGCGGCAGCTGAAGGATTTCCAGAATCAGGAGAATATCGCTAAACTTGTCAATACCATAGCAGGGGAACCTGCCAACGCAAACGAGCTGAAACTTCGCCTCAACGAATATATCCGCGAAATAGATAAGTGCCTTGCCTATTTGAGGGAGTAACAACCATCAAACCCTACGACACCTGCTCCGATGAGCGACCTTTCGATCAAAATCCGCATTGCCGACCGGGATTACCCCATGCGGGTAGCCCCGCAGGAGGAGGAACGCCTACGCCTGGCGGGCCGCCAGCTGGGCGAGCGGATCAAGGAATTTCGCGAGCAGTACGGCATTCAGGACAAGCAGGATCTGCTGGCCATGATTGCCTTGTCCACCATGGCTGACGGCCTGAAGGTCAGCAAGGAAAAGGACGGCACCGATGCGGCCCTCACCGAACGCCTCGCGCGCCTCGATGAGCTGCTTTCGGGGGTGGTGCTCGGCTAAAACGCCGGGCATTGGCATACGTTTCAGACTCGAATCGGGTGGGGCAAGCGGCTCCGCCGTTCGTTCGTCGTCGGCAATAATTTCCGTGTTATGGTTTCTTCCCACCTCCCTAAAACCATAGCTCATGCCCGACATTTTGTATATCATCCTGGCCGCCGTGCTTGCCCTTGGGGTCGGCATTGTGGTCGGGCGCCAGCTGGCCGGCAAGGTCAACCTCGACCACGAAGCCGACGCCAAGTCCCGCGCCCAGCTCCTCATTCAGGAGGCCGAAGCCCAGGCCACCCGCACCCGCGACGAGCGGATTCAGCAGTCGAAAGACAAGTTCCGCCAGCTCAAGAACGAATTCGAGCAGGACAGCAAGCGCCAGAAGCAGGAGCTCGACGCCGAGCTGACCCAGCGCCGCCAGGGCGTGGTAGAGCAGGAGCAGAGCATCAAGCAGCTCACCCAGACCACCCAGCGCCAGCTCGAAGGCATTCAGAAGAAGGAGCAGGATATGGACGCGCTGCGCGAAAAGCTCCAGAACGACTCCCAGCAGCAGCGCGAGCGGCTCGATGCCCAGGAAGAAAAGCGCCGCGCCACCCTGGATACCCAGCTGGCCAAGCTTCAGCAGCGCGAAGATGAGGTGGAAGAAGAGCTGGTGAGCACCCGCGAGGCGCTCAGTACCCAGCTCAGCCAGGTGCAGCACCAGCTCGAAACCATTTCGGGCCTCACCGCCGCCGAAGCCCGCGAGCAGCTGGTGGAGTCGCTCAAGAACGAAGCCCAGATTCAGGCTTCCTCCTACATCAAGGACGTGGTGGCCCAGGCCAAGCTCTCGGCGACCAAGGACGCCAAGAAAGTGGTGCTCGAAACCATTCAGCGCACCGCCGCTGAGCACGCCATCGAGAACTGCGTGTCCATCTTCAACATTGAGTCGGACGACGTAAAGGGTAAGATCATTGGCCGCGAAGGCCGCAACATCCGCGCCCTGGAAGCGGCTACCGGCGTCGAAATC
Source organism: Hymenobacter fastidiosus (assembly GCF_039539565.1). Lineage (NCBI taxonomy): Bacteria > Pseudomonadati > Bacteroidota > Cytophagia > Cytophagales > Hymenobacteraceae > Hymenobacter > Hymenobacter fastidiosus. Next base: position 27,912 of record NZ_BAABDJ010000008.1, read on the forward strand.
ATCGTCGACGACACGCCCGAGGCTATCATCATTTCCGGATTTGATCCGGTGCGCCGTGAGATAGCCCGCCTGTCATTGCACCTGCTGGTGAAGGACGGGCGGATTCACCCGGCCCGCATCGAGGAAATCGTGGCCAAAACCCGCAAGAACATCGACGAGGAAATCGTTGAAATTGGGGAGCGGACCATCATCGACCTCGGCATTCATGGCCTGCACCCCGAGCTCATTAAGATGGTGGGCCGGATGCGCTTCCGCTCCAGCTACGGGCAGAACCTGCTCCAGCACTCCCGCGAAGTAGCTAACCTTTGCGCTACCATGGCCGCCGAGCTGGGCCTCGACGTGAAGAAAGCCAAGCGCGCCGGCCTGCTCCACGACATCGGTAAGGTAAGCACCGAGGAGCCTGAGCTGCCCCACGCCATTCTGGGCATGGAGATGGCCAAGAAGTATAAGGAGCACCCCGACGTGGTGAATGCCATTGGCGCCCACCACGACGAAATTGAGATGACGGCCATGATTTCGCCGCTCGTGCAGGCCTGCGACGCCATTTCCGGCTCCCGCCCCGGCGCCCGGCGCGAGATGATGGAAAGCTACATCAAGCGCCTCAAGCAGCTCGAAGAAACCGCCGTAGGCTTTGAAGGGGTGTTGCAGTGCTACGCCATTCAGGCCGGCCGCGAGCTGCGCGTGATGGTGAATGCCGACAACGTGACTGACGAGCGCGCCCAGGAGCTGAGCTACGAAATCTCGCAGAAAATCGAGAAGGAAATGCAGTACCCCGGCCAAATCAAAATCACCGTAATCCGCGAAATGCGCGCCGTGTCCTACGCGAAGTAGAGCGTAGGTTTAGCCACGAAAAAGCTCCCGCGACGGCAGTTGCCTCGTCCTTACCCAAAACTCAAAAGCCCCTCCGGCCATGTGGCCGGAAGGGCTTTTTTGCGAGGTTGCTAAACTGATTTGCTGTTTTTCAGGCCGTGTCAGCTGGTGAGAAAAGGCCTTTTGGTGGGCTCTGAGCAGTCCAAAAAAGATTTGGGTAAGGACAAGGCGACGGAAGTCGCGGGGGCTTTTTCGTGGCTAAACTGGCGCGAGTTTAGCGCAGCGTAACTCGTGCCTAGCTATGGCATGAGGCTGTGCCTCATCCGGCTGAACGATATGGCTGCTGTGTACTGGCGTAGTTCCAGCTTGCCGCGTTGCGGCAGTGGAGGTACAACCTCCACGTCATGGTTGGTCACGAGTTACGCTGCGCTAAACTCGCGCCAGTTGGGAAGCAGGATACGGAAGCCACTTTCGCTGCATCATCCGTTGTACTACCGACGAATTCTCACTACCGCCGGAGCAGGGTTGCGTCATCAGGTTTATCTCTTTATCCTGGCTGCTTTTTCGCGCTTTAGAAGGGCCGCAGATGTCCGTGCTTGTTCGGCCTGATGCTACTAAAAAGGGTCTTTTCAGACCTGTGATGATATTTAGTGCCGTGCCAAACCCGCTTTTGCGCGCTTGGCAAAAGTCTAACGAACCGGGAATCTGGTTTTTGGGCGACACCGGTTTGGCGTAGGTTTGATTCATCAATCAACTACTGCTTTCCACTTCGCTTACCTGCTATGAAACCGCGGAATTTTTACCTGCCGTTTACTCCCTATGCTGCCGTACTATTGCTGGCCACTGGCTGCACCGTGTACGCGCCCATGCAGCCCACTATTTCCACTATTCACCAGCAGGGGCAGGTGGAAATTGCGGCCAGCGTCCAGCCCAATGGCCGGGTGGAAAGCAGCGTGGTGTACTCGCCACTGCCTCACCTGCTGGTGATGGGGGCCGGCACCTTCCGGCCCAAGACCGGGGACTCCACCTTCAACACCACCCGGCAGTGGGAAGCCGGAGTGGGTGGGTACGTCCCGCTGGGTCATCATTGGCAGGTAACCGGTCTGGTGGGCTACGGCTACGCCAGCACCCGCAAGGCCTACGTGGAAGTGCCGATCATCTTTGGCTGCCCCACGCTGGAGGAATACCAGGCTCGTTACCGCAAAACGTTTGGGCAGCTCAACCTGACACACGAGTTTGAGCGCGGCTCCATCGGGCTGGGGTACCGGTTGTCCAACATCCACTTCGACCAGATTTCGTACGGATCCGGCCCCGCACGCTATCCGGTGGCGCTGCAAACGATGACGCGTCATGAGGGGCTGCTCTTCGGCCGGATCAGTCTGGACCCGGCGCAACGCTGGCAGCTACAGGGGACGATGGGTTTGTCCGTGGCCGCTGATGCCCGGCAGGACGAAACCGACAACCCGCAGCTGTACCAGGCCAACCGCACGCTGCTGCCAATCCCAATGGTGAGCCTGGGCGTGGTGTTCCGCCCGCAGCTGTTCGGGCAGAAGTGAATAGTTGGTGCTAAAAGGCCCGCATGGCGTAATGGAACGACCTGTTGCGGCACTACGCCATGCGGGCTCTTGGCCTACGCCTTGGTCCACCGGGCCTGCCGCCACGCCTGCTGTTGCTCGGCGTCGAGAAACGTCCAGGCGACGAAGCGGCTTTTCTTCTGACCCTGAGCCATTTCGATGGTGCGCACCTCATGGGCCTTGGCCCATTGCAGCTCTTTGTAGATGCCGGGGAGGGTGATTTTCTTGGAGACAAGCGAGGTAAACCAGAACCCCTGCGTCGGAATCTCGGCGCTTTCGACCACCATGCGGCGCACGAAGGCTTCCTCGCCGCCGGGGTACCACAGCTCCCCCGGCTGTCCGCCGAAGTTCAGGGCCGGCTTGGTGCCATATTTTGCGCCCAGGTTATGCTGCTTGCGCCGACTGTCGGCCGCCGCCTCGGCCAGGGAGGCGTGAAACGGCGGGTTGCACAGCGTCAGGTCGAACTGCTCGCGGGGCTTGACGATACCGGTAAAAATCTGGCGGGCATCGGTTTGCTGGCGCAGCTCAATATTTCCGGCCAGCGCATTGTTGGCGGCCACAATGGCCTTGGCCGTCCGGATAGCTACCGCGTCGGTATCGGAGCCCACGAAGTGCCAGCCGTACTGCTGGTGGCCGATGATGGGGTAGATGCAATTGGCGCCTACGCCCACGTCCAGCACCCGTACCGCTTTGCCGCGGGGGACCTGGCCGCCGTTGGAAGCGGCCAGCAGGTCGGCCAGGTAGTGCAGGTAATCGGCGCGGCCGGGGATGGGCGGGCAGAGGTAGTCGGCCGGAATATCCCAGTGCTCAATGCCGTAGAACTGCTTCAGCAGCGCCCGGTTCAGCATCCGCACGGCCGCCGAGTTGCCGAAATCCACCGACTCGCCGCCGTAGGCGTTGGGGGCCACAAACGGCTTCAGCTCGGGCAGAGCCTGCACCAGCTGCGCGAAATCGTAACGGCCCTGGTGCAGGTTGCGCGGGTGCAGGGCGGGGGTTTCGGCGGCCGGGGTAGTTGGTTGGGCAGGCATGGCAAGGGGTAGTAAGGTCAGCAAAAGACAAACATAGCGGAAGGTTTGCTGGCAACGCCTTAATCGGAGCCCGAACCCTATGCTTGCGTCGCCCCGAAACATCATGCTGAGCACGACGCTCTGATTAGGCCGGCTTCCGCAGCTTCGTAAATACGTTGTTGATGCCCTCGGCCCAGGTAGGATGGGCAATAATCATGTTCTGCAGTTGCGGGTAGGTGAGCTTGCCCAGCATAATCAGCTGGAACATGGTCATCAGCTCCCCACCTTCGGCGCAGAAGATGGCGGCCCCCAGAATCCGGTCCTGCTGGTCGACCAGCACTTTCCAGAACCCCGTGGTGCGTCCCGTTTCCCGGGCCCGGCCGATGGTGCGCACCGGCATGGTGGCCACCCGGTACGGAATATTCTGCTCCCGGGCCTGGTCTTCGCTGAGCCCGATGCGGCCCAGCTGCGGCTCGGTGAAAACCGTGTAGGGCAGGGGCCGTTGCTTAGCCGAGCGACGCTTGCCGTGCAGGATGGCGTCGCGCACCACGCGGTAGTCGTCGTAGCTGAGGTGGGTGAACTGCGGGCCGCCGTGCACGTCGCCGAGGGCGTACACGCCGCGCACGTTGGTTTGCAGGCTGCCGTTGACCTCGATGTAGCCCTTCTCGTCGGTTTTGATGCCGGCCTTGCTCAGGTCGAGCCGGTCGGAGTTGGGCGTGCGGCCGGTGGCGACCAGCAGGTGGGAGCCGTGCAGGCGTCGCTCGCCGGTGGGCGTGTGGGCCGACATGGTCAGCTGCCCCGCCGCATTCTCCGATACCCGCCGGGCCTCAGCTCCGAGCACGAACCCGATGCCTTCGGCCTCCAGCATGGCCTGCATGGCGGCGCACACGTCGTCGTCCTCGCGTTCCAGCAGGTGCATACCCGATTCAACGATAGTTACGCGGCTGCCGAAGCGGCGGAACATCTGTCCGAATTCCAGCCCGATGTAGCCCCCGCCCAGAATCAGCAGGTGCTCGGGCAGTTCCTGCAGGTCGAGCAGGCCGGTGGTGGTCAGATAAGGCACCGTATCCAGTCCTGTCAGCTCGGGTACGGCGGCCCGGGTGCCGGTATTGAGGAAGATGAGCGGCGCTTCAATTTCCACCTCGTCGCCTTCTGCCAGCGTGATGCGCATGGTGTGCTTGCCGGTGAAAGCCGCGTGCCCGCGCAGTACCGTGATGCCGCTATGTTCCCGGGTCAGGTTGCTGTGGATGCCGTCGCGGGAGTGTTGTACCAGAGCATCCTTGCGCGCTATCACGGCCCGGAAGTCTATTTCCGGCTCCCGGCTGCGGATTCCGTAGTCGGCGGCGGTACGCATCTGATGGGCCCGCTCGGCCGCCGCCAGGAGGCTTTTGGTGGGTGAGCAGCCATAGTTGATGCAGGAGCCGCCCAGGTGATTTTCTTCCACCAACGCCACCCGCCGGCCCGCGTCGGCCATAGCGGTAGCCAGCGGGTTGCCAGCCTGACCCGACCCAATAATCAGCACATCGTATGAAGTAGGCATAAAAAGCAGAAATTGGCGGAAAATGCGGGCCGGACGTACTGAGCGGGGAGTTTAACGCTCAAGGGTTGGCTATACGGCCCGGCGGGTCCGGCGGCCATCCACTAAATCGGTCTTGCCTGCGTTTTGCCCTCCACTTGTCCCCTTCCGCTGCCTATGCTAGTTCTGGTCCGTATTGTGCTGCTCGCTTTTTTGCCGTTGCTGATGGGCTGCTCGTCGCTTTACTTCCCGCCTCCGCCCCAGGCGCCGCTGCTCACCCAGAAAGGCGAGTTCAGCGGCGGAATCCACACCAACTTCAGCAGCAATACGGCCCTGCAGGGGGCTTACGCCCTCAGTGACCACATTGGTGTACTGGGTAGCCTTTCCTTCCTGCAGGCGGATAAAAAACAGTCCTTCTTTGGGAGCAAGGCCAACCGGGAGTACAACGAGCACAACTTTGGCGAGCTGGGCCTGGGCTACTTCACCCGTCTGAAGGACCAACGGGTCATCGAGTTCTACGGCGGCTACGGCCTGGGCCGCACCAAGCGGGCCGAAAGCAGCGCCGGCCTGACCACCCAAACCCTGGAAGGCAACCTGGAAAAGTATTTCTTCCAGGTGAACTACAGCAAGAAGGAAAGCAAAACCCTGCACCTGTTCGGCCGCGACTTCCCCATGTCGTACGGGGCCGCCATGCGGGCCAGCTACGTGCAGCTCCACGATTTTACCATCGACGGACAAGCCCGGGAGTCGGAAGACAATATCTTTTTCGAGCCCATCACCTTCACGCGGATTCAGGCGGTGGGACCCATTCAGCTCCAGTTTATCAGCGGCAGCAACTTCGGCCTGCGCCACCGGAAGTTCCTGAAGGCGGCCAACTCGGTATTTCAGCTGGGCATTGTCGTGAATCTGGGCGGGCAGGAAGGCCGGCGGTAGGCACCCCGAAAAAGGCCTTCCCGCGCAGAGGAAAGCCTTTTCGGGGTTCAGCCAGGAGACTGGGGCTGAGTATACGGGCGGAAGGGCCTATTCCTTGACCAGCCGAATCGTGCGCGGGCCGCTACGGCTCCGCACCTGCAGCATATACAGGCCGGCGGGCAGCGTAGCGGGCAAGCTGACGCGCTGCGTAGCCGGCAGGGACTGAGTCGGCAGCACTTCGCGCCCCAGCCTATCGAAAAGGGCTACCGTTACCGGCTCGCGGGTACCGGTCCCGACCAGCACATAGTCGTGGGCCGGGTTCGGATACGCTTGCAGGGCCGGCAACGCCCGACCCGAAGCTGCGGCGGTAGGCGTGCCGAAGTTGGTGATGCCGATATCGTCCAGGTTGATGCGGGGGTTGGTGGCGGCGTTGACGTTGGTGCTGCTGAAGCGCAGACGCACGGTGCCGCTGCGGTTGGCCGTAAACGAATACTGGGTGAGCGTGCCGGTGAGCACCGGGGCCGCAGCAGGGCCCAGCAGGTCCGTGTAGGTAATGCCGCCATCGGTGGAAATTTCCGGCCGGAACGACACACCTGTTTCGGTGCCGTACAGGGCCGCGCTGACCGTCACAATACCGGCGCCGTTGGGTTTGTCGGTGTCCATTTCCAGGAACCCGCCGCCGCGCAGCCGCGCCGACTTGGTGCCGTTGAATTTGTCGGCGTTGGCCGTAGTGCCAATCAGCGCTTCGGCGAACGTCCAGCCGGTCGTGAACAGCTGGACCGAGGCCGGGGTATAGCTGTTTTTAGCACCGGCTTCAAAATCTTCGAAAAAAACGGGGGGCACCACGAAAGAGGTAGCGCTGGTAGCGGTGCCGCCAACGGTAGTTACGGTGATGGGTCCCGTGGTGGCCCCGGCCGGTACGCGTACGGTAAGCTGCCCGCTGGAAGGAGACAAGGCCAGGGGCGCCAGCACACCATTAAACAGGACGGTGTTGTTACAACACTGCAGAAAGCCGCTGCCGTTGATGGTCACCAGCGTGCCAGGCAGTCCCAAAGCCGGAGAAAAGCTGGTAATAGTGGGCGGACCGGGTATTGCCGTAAACAGCACCGTACCGGGGGGCGTAGTGCCCCCGCCGCCGGGAGGTGGGTTGCCCACGCTGCAGTAGCCCGTGACAGGGGCAGGTACTCCAAAGATGGTAACCAGGGCCGTGAGGTGACCGGGCGACACGAAAGTGGTCGGTCCCACACTGAATGGGCCATTGGACATGCCTGCGGTGGCTCCCGGCACAAAGTTGCGGCCGTAGAAATTAACCAGGATGGTGCCGGGCATGCCCGTACTAGGCGAGACACCCGTGAGCGTAGCGGCTGGGTTGGCGGTGGCCGCTACCAGCCCCGTTACCGGTACGCTGAGCGTGGCCGCGTTGGGGCTGCTGAGGCTGACGTTGCCGCCGAACGTGCCTACGGCCGCACCAGTCAAGCGAATCAGGAGCTGTACATTGTTTACCAGCCCGTTCGATTGGCGGACCAGCGTTTGCGAGGCCGCGTAGGTGGCCGTGGCCGCCAGGGCCACTTCGAAGCCGCCCGGGGCCGAAACGGTAATATTATCCGTTAGATTGAACCCGCTGACAACCAGGTCGCCGGGACTGGAGGGCGTGCCGCGCACGGTGGCAAAGGGCAGCGGCGGAGCAGACGAAACCGAGAGGCCGGGTGTGCCCTGCCCAGCGGCCCGCAAGGTGGCCAGCAGTAACAGGAGGGTGCTAAGAATGCAGTAGTAGTTTCTCATGTAGGCAGCAGGTGTAGTGGCTGAGGCGGGTAAGTACCCAACAAGAATTAGTTTGACCTATTTGGAACGTCATGCTGAGCTTGTCGAAGCATCTCTAACTAGTCGTTAAACGATTGGTTTAGTGTTCGGTAGAGATGCTTCGACAAGCTCAGCATGACGTTCTTTTTAATGCAAAACGATTTTCGCCACCTACTTATCTGATTAAAGATATTGCTAAACCCCGGAGACGTGTGCTTAAATATAGGGTGAATATCCTTTTTCGTCGGCGAAGGCTGCCAGCCGGCCAAACAGACCCAACGCCAAAAAACGGCCATAAAAAAGCCCCGACTCGCGCCGGGGCCTTTTCTATATAGTAATAATGAGCCGGAAATTACTTCCCGCCCAGTACGCGCAGCATGGTGTCGCCGATTTCGGCGGGCGAATCCACCACGTGGATGCCGCACTCGCGCATGATGGCCATTTTAGCCGCGGCCGTATCATCGGCTCCGCCGACGATGGCACCCGCGTGACCCATGCGGCGGCCGGGAGGCGCCGTCTGGCCGGCAATGAAGCCGACCACGGGTTTCTTGTTGCCGGTTTCCTTGATCCAACGGGCCGCTTCGGCTTCCATGCCACCGCCGATTTCGCCGATCATCACGATGCCTTCGGTTTCGGGGTCGTTCATAAGCATCTCCACCGCTTCCTTGGTAGTGGTGCCGATGATTGGGTCGCCGCCGATGCCGATGGCCGTGGTCTGGCCCAGGCCGGCTTTGGTGAGCTGATCCACCGCTTCGTAGGTCAGCGTACCCGACTTGGAGACGATGCCGATTTTGCCTTTGGTGAAGATGAAGCCGGGCATGATACCCACTTTGCACTCACCGGCCGTCATCACGCCGGGGCAGTTCGGCCCGATCATGCGCAGACCTTCGCGGCCCTTCAGGTATTCCTTCACCGCAATCATGTCCTTGGTCGGGATGCCTTCGGTGATGGTGATGATAACTTTGATGCCGGCATCAGCCGCTTCCATGATGGCGTCGGCGGCGAAAGCCGGGGGCACGAAGATGATGCTGGTGTCGGCTCCGGCCTGCTCTACGGCTTCGGCTACGGTGTTGAACACGGGCCGGTCGAGGTGCTGGGTGCCACCTTTGCCGGGCGTGACGCCGCCCACCACGTTGGTGCCGTACTCAATCATCTGCTGGGCGTGAAACGAGCCTTCGGAGCCCGTAAAACCCTGCACAATCACTTTGGAATCCTTGTTGACCAGAACGCTCATTCGGGGAGAGATTAGAGGATAATATCGGTGGGAGGTGGGAGCCAGTGGCCCTGCGGCGCTACCGGTGTGCAAAAGTAGGGTTTTTTGGGGCCCGGGCAAGGTGAATGCCTCCCCCCGGCCCCATTCCGGGGAGAGGACCGGGGAGTGAGACATCTGGTAGAACAACCCGGGGTGAGGGCTTAAATCCGTACCTTTGCGGTCCTCTCATGCAAACATCACCCTCTCTCATGTATTTCAACAACATCATTGAGGCCATCGGCAATACTCCGCTGGTGAAGCTCAATAAGGTCGCGGACGGCATTAAAGGTACCGTGCTGGCCAAGGTAGAATATTTCAACCCCGGCAACTCGGTGAAAGACCGCATGGCCGTTAAAATGGTGGAAGACGCCGAAAAAGCGGGCCTGCTGAAGCCCGGTGGAACCATCGTCGAAGGCACCAGCGGCAATACCGGAATGGGCCTGGCCCTGGCCGCCATTGCCAAGGGCTACAGCTGCATCTTCGTGATGAGCGACAAGCAAAGCAAGGAGAAGCAGGACATCCTACGCGCCGTGGGGGCTCAGGTCGTCGTCTGCCCCGTCGACGTAGCGCCCGAAGATCCGCGCTCCTATTACTCGGTAGCCAAACGCCTGAGCGAGGAAACGCCGAATTCCTTCTATCCCAACCAGTACGACAACCTGTCGAATACGGTGGCGCACTACGAAGGCACCGGCCCTGAAATCTGGAAACAGACCGAAGGCACCATCACCCACCTGGCCTGCGGGGTAGGTACGGGCGGCACCATCTGCGGCACGGCGCAGTACCTGAAAGAGCAGAATCCGGCCGTCGTGACGGTTGGTTTGGATACCTATGGCTCGGTGTTCAAGAAGTATAAGGAGACGGGCATCTTCGATGAAAAAGAAATCTATCCTTACAAGACGGAAGGAATCGGAGAGGATATTTTGCCGAAAAACGTTAACTTCGACCTGATCGACTCCTTCATTAAAGTCACCGATCAGGACGCTGCAGTGATGACGCGGCGCCTGGCCAAAGAAGAAGGCTTGTTCGTCGGCTGGTCGTGCGGTTCGGCCGTGCATGGCGCTTTGGAATACGCCAGAGAGCATTTGAAAGAAGAAGACGTGATGGTCATTATTCTGCCCGACCACGGCACGCGCTACCTCGGCAAAATTTACAACGACGACTGGATGCGGGAGCAGGGCTGGCTCTAAGCCGGCCGTTCCCGGCTTACCTGCACTAGAACCTACGCCCTTTACCCAACCCGATTATGGAAAAGACGCTGCGCAACGTAGTCCTGGTGGACGACAATGAAACCACCAGCTTCCTGAATAACCGGCTGTTAAGCCGGTTGGGGGTGGCCGAACGGGTCTATACCTTCACCCGGGCCGAGCAGGCTTACGAATTCCTGTGGGGGAAAGATGAAGCGGCGGGTTCAATGGCCCCGGACGTGCCCCAGCTGGTTTTCGTCGATCTGAAAATGCCGGGTATGGATGGCTTCGAATTTCTGGAACACTACAGCCAGCTGCCGGAAACGGTAAAGGAGAAAACCGTGCTGGCCGTGCTGACCACCTCCATGCACTCGGCGGATACAGTTCGGGTGGCTAAATTCAAGGGCGTGGAGTATTTAGCCAAGCCCCTGACCGAGGAGAAGATGCTGAAGCTGCTGCAAAAGCGGTTTCTGCAGAACTAGTTAAGAGCGAATTGGTGCAAAAAAGGCCGCTGCAAGTGTTGCAGCGGCCTTTTGTATGAAGTGGTGCCACGACTTTTTTCGTCGTGGTACCACTATCGCTGCTGAGGCATAACTACTATTGCTGCTGAGTCATAGCTACTATTGCTGCTGAGGCATACCACTATCGCGATAGTGGTACCACGACGAAAAAGTCGTGGCACCACGCCGGGCTTTACACTACTGCGTCCAGGAACTGAAACGCCTCCCCGTCAAATAGCCCTTTGTCGCTCAGCTTCAGGCTGGGAATAACCAGCAGCGCCATGAAGGACAGCGTCATGAACGGGGCCCCGAGCGGGCTGCCGAGGCGCTTGGCCAGCGCATCAGCGGCGGCGTAAGCGGCCGCCACCTGGTGGCCGGGCTGGTCCGACATCAGCCCCGCTACCGGCAGCGGCAGCAGAATTTCTTCGCCCTTAACGCCTACCGCCGCCAGGCCGCCTTTCGCTTCAATCACCAGATTCACGGCCCGGGCCAGGCTCTCATCGTCGCAGCCCACGGCAGTGATATTATGCGAGTCGTGGCCGACGCTGCTGGCCAGGGCCCCAAACTTCAGCCCAAAACCCTGGATGAAGGCCACGGCCGGCGCAGCCGGCTCATAGCGGTTCACTACCGTCAGCTTCAGCACATCCTGCGCTATATCCGGCACCACGAAGCCATTTTCAACGGTGGCCGGCAGGTCGTGGCGGGCCGTGATGAGCTGACCATCGAAGCATTCGATGACTCTTATAGTTGGTTTTTGGTTATCGGTTTCTGGTTGTTGGGCGGGCGCGGGCAGCTGAAAATCCTGGGGCTGCACGGGCGGGGCGTGGAAGTTGTTGACCACCGGGCAGGGCACCGAGGGAATGCGGGTTGCACCGTTTTCGGCCACCAGTACGCCATCCAGATACGTCTGGCGCACCCGGAAATCCCGCAGGTCGTCGACCACGATAAAGTCGGCCGGGTCGCCGGCGCGCAGCAGGCCCACGGGCAGGTTGTAATGCAGCACCGGATTCAGGCAGGCCACGCGCAATACTTTGAACACATCCTGACCCCGGGCCACGGCGCGCTGTACCAGCTGGTTGATGTGCCCCAGGACGAGCGTATCGGGGTGCTTGTCGTCGGAGCAGAACATCAGGTTTTCGAAGTGCTCCGGCAGCAGCTCAATCAGGGCGTCGAAGTTGCGGGCCGCGGAGCCTTCCCGGATCAGGATCTTCATGCCCACGGCCAGCTTGTCGAGGGCTTCGGCGGCGGTGAAGCACTCGTGGTCGGTGCTGATGCCGGCTTCGGCGTAGCGCCGGGCGTCGGCTCCGCGCAGGCCCGGGGCGTGCCCGTCTACGGGGCGGCCGTAGCGCCGGGCCAGCTCGATTTTTGCCATCACCTCCGCATCCCGGTTCAGCACGCCGGGCCAGTTCATCATTTCGGCCAGGTAGCCGATGGCCGGATTCTGGAACAGCTGCTCAATGTCGGCGGCGGTAATGGTGGCGCCCGCCGTTTCAAACGGCGTGGCCGGCACGCACGACGGGGCCCCGAAGCAGAACTTAAACGGCCCGGAGCGGCCACTGGCCAGCATGTAGTCCACCCCGGCCACGCCCAGCACGTTGCCGATTTCGTGGGGGTCCGATACCGTGGCCACCGTGCCGTGGGTTACGGCCAGCCGGGCAAACTCGGCGGGCACCAGCAGGGAGCTTTCCACGTGCACGTGGGCATCGACAAACCCCGGCAGGGCGTAGGGCAACGCCGGATCGGCACCAGAGCTTTGGTCAGGCGCCACGGCCCGGATTTTTCCCTCCGCGACGTGAATCGTGCCGGGCGCGACGGAGTGGGTGAACAGGTTGACGAGGTTGGCGCGCAGGCTGAATTCGGCGGGCATAGGGCAGGCAGAAAGAAGGCGGAAGGGAAGATTGGACGGGGCGAACGGGTAAAGAACCGTATATTTGCCGAAAATATGCGCCAGTGAGAAAGATCGTGACTTTGCTGTTGGCCGCCCTGATTGCCGGCTCCGGCCTGGTTTCCACGGGCTGTGCGCGGCGTACTACCCAACAGAAGAAAACCGCGTCGTACAAGCGCAAAGCTAAATCGGGGCCGGCGCCCTGTCCCTGCGACAGTCATTAGCCCCGCCCACCGCCGTCCATCCTGCTCTTATCCTGTTCTTCCGTTTGTGACCTACTGCCGCGCCGTTGTTTCCGCCCTTCGCAACCCCCTGCTGGCCGCTTTTCTGCTGGTAGCCGGGCCTTGCGTCGGGCAGGGGCCCGCGGCCTTCGTGCCGCCCACGAGCTACGACAAGAACACCCGCGACCCTACCTTGCGCTACGAGCCCGGGGGCCGGCCGGCCAGCTTTCGGGGTCTCGATGGGGCCTGGCACCCCGTGCAGATTGCCGACTGGCTGACCGACCGGGTTTACCTGAATGAAACCGGCGACTACTACCGGGCTTTCTCGCCCGAGGATATGACGGCCTTCGTCGATAAGTATGCCGATACCATCGTGACCGTGACCGGGCTGGCTCCCGGGAAGCTGGGCCGCTTTTCGGCCGTATTTGGTCGTCAGAAATTCCGCGGCGCCGGGATGCAGCTGGTCGATGTAACCGATGAAGCCCGATCCATACTGGATTTGATCATCATGCCGCACCGGCTGGTAATCCGCAAAAACGCCGACGGCTGGCTGCTGGTCCCCCGGCAGAAAGTAGCTTTTCAGCAGCTGATGCTGGTATTGCTGGCGGATGACCCGACCGCCGTGGCGGAGCTGCAAACCGGGCGGGTCGGCCGCGGCCAGCTGCCGCGGCTGCTGACCCGGTACGCCGATTTCCGCACCACGCAATTTCTGCAGACGGCCGCCCGGCCGCGCCCCTGAATTCTGCTTATGACCCCCGAAAATCCCCTGGCTGCCCTGCGCGCCGCCGCCGAAGCCGTCCGGCACCAATTGCAGCTCAACAGCTACGACGAGGCTGCCGTACAGCGGCTGGCGGAGTTTATTGAAACGCAACGGCCCACCATCAGGGAGGCCGACCGCGAAGGCGTCGTCAAAGCGCTCGGCTGCTTTCTGGGCCAGTGCCTGGTCGATACGTACCAGGGTACCTGGGCTGCCGGGCCCGACGGCACGACCGGGGTGGGCATTAATGGCAATCAGTTCCTCAACCCTTTCTACCGCGTATCGCAGCAGCTGGCTCAGGGAACCAAGGAGTCGGTGGCGGACTTCTTTGCAAGTGTACCTGCCCGGCTGGCTGCGGAGCCCCGGCGTAAAACCTGGATATAGTGTCTTCTAGCCCATCGCACCCTGCTGCGCCGACCGACTTTGCCATGAGAAAAATCGTCATTGCCATCGACGGCTACTCTTCGTGCGGCAAAAGCACTACGGCCAAGGCCGTGGCTGCCGAGCTGGGCTACGCCTACATCGATACCGGGGCCATGTACCGGGCTGTGACGCTGTACCTGCTGGAGCGCGACATTGCCTTCGACGATTTGCCCCGCATCGAGCAGGCGCTGCACGACATTCATATTGCCTTCAAGCGCAACCGTAAAACCGGCCGCAATGAGCTCTGCCTCGACGGTGAGATTCGGGAGGATGAAATCCGGCAGATGCGTATTTCCAACTCCGTGAGCGAGGTATCCGTGATTCCGGCCGTGCGCCACACGCTGGTGCGCCAGCAGCAGCGCATGGGTCGTAAGCGGGGCGTGGTAATGGATGGCCGCGATATTGGCACCACCGTTTTCCCCGATGCCGAGGTGAAGGTGTTTATGACGGCCGACGTGCTGGTCCGCGCCCAGCGCCGGCAGGTAGAACTCGCGGCCAAGGCAGAGCACGTGGCGCTGGAAGACATCGTGGAAAATCTGCGCAAGCGCGACCATATCGACTCTACCCGCACCGAAAGCCCCCTGCGCCGCGCCGCGGATGCGGTCCTGCTCGATACCACCCACATGGTGATTGAGGAGCAGGTCGATTTCGTGCTGGAGCGGGTGTCGGCCCGCCTGTTTTCGCTGGCGGCGCTGGGCGATGATAATGCCGGATAGCGGGTGCCTGGTGCTTAGGGCCTGGGGTCCGGGGCCCGGGGCTTAGTTTTTAGGAGTCAGGCACCATAATCAGCATAGTTGTTGTTATACCATAGCCTGAGCCTGCCGAAAACTATCCGAAACCCAGGCCCTAAGTACCAGGCATTAAGCACTAAACTCATGGACGTTACCATCGATAAAAATTCCGGCTACTGCTTCGGGGTTGAATTCGCGATTCAGATGGCGGAAGACGAGCTGGCGCAGGACGAAACCCTGTACTGCCTCGGCGACATCGTGCACAACCGCATGGAAGTGGAGCGCCTGCACACCCACGGCCTGCGCATCATTGACCGGGAGCAGCTCGAAAACCTGCACGACTGCAAGGTGCTGATCCGGGCCCACGGCGAGCCGCCGGAAACCTACGAGCTGGCCCTGCGCAACAACATCGAGCTCATTGATGCTTCCTGCCCCGTGGTGCTTAAGCTGCAGAACCGCGTGAAGCACGCTTTCGACGCCAGCCAGCGGCAGAATGGCCAGATTGTGATTTACGGCCAGCCCGGCCACGCCGAAGTGGCCGGGCTCACGGGCCAGACCGGCAACCGCGCCATCATCGTGATGACCGAAGCCGATCTGGATCAGGTGGACTTTTCCCGGCCCGTCACGCTCTTCAGCCAGACTACCAAGAGTACGGCCGGTTTCTACCACATGAAGCAGCTGATGGAGGCGCGCATCGCCGCCGCGGGGGGGGAGCTGGCTTCCTTCGACGCCAACGACAGCATCTGCCGGCAGGTGAGCAACCGGGAGCCGGCCTTAGCTAAGTTTGCCGTGCTGCACGATGTGATTCTGTTCGTGAGTGGCCGCAAAAGCTCCAACGGCAAGGCCCTGTTCAGCGTGGTGAACAAAACCAACCCGCGGAGCTACTTCATCGAGAACGAGGAAGAGCTGCAGGACGAGTGGTTTGCGGGGGCCGGCAGCGTGGGCATCTGCGGCGCTACCAGCACGCCCATGTGGCTTATGCAGCGCGTGGCCGACCGCATTGCGCCGGTCCCGGTGAGTGCCTGAGTGCCTGGTCCCGGACTGCGGCCCGCGTAGGAACGCACCCGCGAATAAGCGTTATTTGCCCGGCCGGTTGCGGTCGGGCATTCTTTTGGGCTTTTCGTGATGCGTAAGATTTTCAACTACTTCCTCAGCGGCTTTCTCGTCGTGGCCCCCATTGGCCTCACGATTTACATTCTGTTTGCCGTCATCAGCTGGCTCGATAACCTGTTTGAGCTGAAGTGGGAAGACCACCACATTCCCGGCCTGGGGCTGCTGGTAGTGATGCTGATGATAACGATGGTGGGGTTCATCACCAAGTCGTTTATGGTGCGGCCCTTCCTGATCCTGGCCGAGCGGGTGCTGCACCGCACGCCCCTGGTCAGCATTATCTACTCCAGCATCAAGGACCTGTTCGATGCCTTCGTGGGCGACAATCAGAAGTTTAACCGACCCGTGTTGGTGTGCATCAACGAAGCCGCGCAGTGCTACAAGATGGGTTTCGTGACCCAGCACAGCATAACGGCCATTCGCCGTGCCTCCCTCGTGGCCGTGTACTTTCCGCACTCCTACAACTTCTCGGGCGAGCTGATGCTGGTACCGGAAGAAAACGTCACGTTCCTGGATCTGCCCAGTAGCGAAGTCATGAAGTTCATCGTATCGGGCGGCGTGTCGAAGCTCAGCTAACGAGTACGGGTATCCATGCACAGGCCGGGCCTGCCCGAACTGCCGGCGGCCGCGGGCGTAGGCTACGCGTAGACATGCCGTCTCATAAGACCCTTATTGCTCATTGATAATTGCTCACTGATAATTGATAATTGAAAACCACGCTGCATTACCGTCAGTACGGCGCGGGGCCGCGCGTTATCCTGGCTTTCCACGGCTATGGTCAGACCGAAGGCCACTGGCGCAGCGTAGCCGCCGCCCTGGGTGATGGCGTGACGGTGTATGCCTTCGACCTGTTCTACCACGGTCAGAGTCGGCTGGCCAAGGCCGATGCGCCGCTCAGCAAAAAGCGTCTGGGGGAGCTGCTGAACGAGTTTCTGACCGGGCACCACATCGATACCTTCGGCGTGCTGGCCTTCAGTATGGGCGCCAAGTTTGCCCTCGTGGCCGTGGAGCGGTTTCCGGCCCGGGTGGAGCAGGTCTGGCTGATTGCGCCCGACGGCATCCGCACCCGGTTCTGGTACGCCCTGGCCACTTATCCCCCCTGGATGCGCGGGGTGCTGGGCCGGGCCGTATTGCGCCCCCAGCGCCTGCTGCGCTTTATCGATGCTCTGGCCCAGCGCCGCCTGGTCGATTCGGGACTGGTACGCTTCGCGCAGTGGCAGCTCGACAGCCGCGAAAAGCGCCTGCGCGTGTACCGCAGCTGGGTAGGGTTTCGCCAGCTGGTGTTCGAGCTGAAAACGCTGGCCGCCCTCCTGAACCGCCGTCCTACGCCCGTCACGTTTTTCCTGGGTCAGCACGACCGGGTGATTCCCCACGCCGGCCTGCGGGAATTCATTGCCTCCCTGAAAAATGCCCGCACCATTCTGCTGAATGCCGGCCATGCCGGCCTTATTCACGACGTCGCGGCCCACCTACGGCAGCAGCCGGCGGAAGTGCGCTGGTAAGTAGTCCGCCTATAGACCTGTTCCCAAATACTCAAACATCCAAAAAAACAGAACGTCATGCTGAGCGAAGTCGAAGCATCTCGCGTGCTGATGTCTGATTGCTAATTCCAGCGTCAGCACGCGAGATGCTTCGACTTTGCGGACGCCAGATGAAGCATGACGCCTCCTTTTTAGTATTTGGGAACAACTCTTATTGCCAACCCAGCTCCTGCTCAGCCAATCGTCGGCTTTGCGGATCAAACCCCGCGAAAAACCCGGTTTCCGGTGTGCCGTGCTCGACTAAGAATGCCTGGGGTTGCGGCTGAAGGATTGGGCATCGGCGCGCCGGTCGGGGAGGGGAGACGTCATGGAGCAGCCGATAGAATATAGGGGCCGGAAGCAGGCCTGGCCGCGAGCCACCAACGCTTCAACTTGCTTATTCCACGGTTCAGCCGCCCGGGTTACCGCTTAGGTATATTCAGATTGGGAAATGAATCAGCTTCCGTTACTTTTAACTATTGCCAACCGCCAAAGCCCTACTCTTATGGAAGCTACCAACCGCGACCCCGAACTGTGGCGCCTCGCCAAAGCCCGCGCCAAGTTCAAATCCCACCTGTTCATTTATATCGGGGTGAACATTCTGCTCTGGGCTATCTGGTTGCTCACCGACAGCGACGGGGGCTGGTCCGTCAACCGCAACCAGTTCAACATCCCCTGGCCCATCTGGCCGACCGTATTCTGGGGCTTTGGCGTGCTGATGAACGGCATCCGGGTCTACAGCAGCTTTGGCGGCCAGCTCTCCGAGCGGGAGTACGAGCGGTTGGTGCGCCAACGGGAGGGCCGCTGAGCCACCCGCGTGCCGGTAGGCCGGCTTGGTAAGGCGGTAGCACTACTGGGAGGGCGAAAAACAGCTTCTTAGAAAATCCGGCGACAGGCGTTGCGGCTGGCTGGGCTGCGCCTGCCGCTCACCAGCCGCAACACCTGCCGCCGGCAGCGCCGGCCGGAAAGACAGCGCCCCGGGCAGAACCGGAAATCCATCAGCCCAGCGCGGGAAAACAGCCGAAGGGCGGAGCCGCCGCCGGGGCGGGGGTAACCGGAGAAGACGGTAGCGGGCACTGCATCCGGCAGTAGATGATCAGGGCCGAGAGCAGCGTGAGCCCCCCAACAGCGGCCAGCGCTGCCACCAGCCCAAACGCATCGGCCAGCAGGCCGGTGAGCAGCGCGCCGATGGCGTAGCCCGCGTCGCGCCAGAAGCGGAAGATGCCTACGCTGTGCGCCCGCTGCGGGAGCGGTGAATACTCGGCCACGGCCGCCAGAAACGTGGGATACACCAGCGCCGTGCCCGCCCCGAGCAGCGCCGCCAGCAGCAGAAAAGCCGGGTAAGCATTGGTGAAGCCCATAGCCAGCAGCACCGCGCCTTGCAGCAGCATCCCCCAGAAGAGCAGGTCTTTTTTGCAGAGGCGGTCGGCCAGCGGGCCGGTAACGAGCTGGCCCAGGCCCCACACGGCCGGGTACACAGCGGCTACGGTGCCAATCTGGGTCAGCGTAAAGCCCTTGCCGGCCAGCAGCAGTGGCAGCAGGCCCCACACCAGGCCGTCGTTGAGGTTGTTCACCAACCCGGCCTGCGTTACGGAGCCCAGGTTGGGGTGCCGCCAGCTCACGTCCCAGAAGGAAAGCGACGGGCCAGCAGAACCGGCCGGGGCCTGCGCGGCTTCCAGCGCAACGTGGGCGCGGGTGTCGCGCACCAGTAAGCTCCCCAGCAGCCCGGCCACCGCCAGGCCAATACCGAGGTAGAACGGGTAGGGCCGCAGGCCGTATTCCGTGGCCAGCCAGCCCGAGGCGAAGGCGGTAGCCGCCACAGCCAAATAGCCGGCCGACTCATTCAGGCCCATGGCCAGTCCGCGCTGCCGGGGGCCGACAAGGTCGATTTTCATCACTACCGTGCTCGACCAGGCCAGACCCTGGTTCAGGCCCAGCAGCACGTTGGCCACAATCACCCAGCCCCAGCTTGGCGCCCACAGCAGCAGCAGCGGCACGGGCAGGCCAAACAGCCAGCCCAGGAGTAGCAGATTTTTGCGCCCGATTCGGTTGGCCCAGGCCCCGGCGTAGTAGTTGGCCCCGGCTTTCGTGAGGCCGAAGACGACGATGAAGGAGAGAATAGCCGAGCGCGTCACCAGATGAAACTCCTGCTCGGCCAGCCGGGGCAGAATGCTGCGCTCCAGCCCCACCATGCCGCCCACAAAGGCATTGATGAGCACCAACAGGCCGAACTGCCGCCAGTTTTCGCGCAAGCCAAGTCGGGGAGGAGACATCAGGGCTTTGAAATCAAAGTAAGATATCCGGGCTGTTTGGGGGCTGCCGCTGCGGGCCGGCGAGGGTAGTGAGTAGCCGTTAGTGCGGCAGCTTATCGCGCAGGGCGCTATACGTCCAGGTGCCGGCCAGCGCGGCCAGAATCAGCACGGCGGCCGGGCCGCTGCCACTGCCCAATTGCGCGAACATCGGGCCGGGACAGGCCCCGGTCAGCGCCCAGCCGAGGCCGAAAAGGAAGCCGCCAATCCAGACGCCGTGGTTGAATTTCTTGTCGGCAATGACGATGGATTCGCCCGTAATGGTTTTGAGGTGGTTGCGCTTGATAAGCTGAATGGAAATCAGGCCCACCAGAATGGCCGAGCCGATGACCCCGTACATGTGGAAGCTTTGGAAGCGGAACATTTCCTGAATCCGAAACCAGCTGATGACTTCGCTTTTGGTGAGAATGATGCCGAAGAGCGTACCCAGCGCCAGGTATTTGAGGTATTTCATAGAGAGGGTGAAAACAGCAGCGGATAAATCAGCCAGGTCATGAACAGGCCGCCGGCAAAAAAGCCGATGACGGCCACCAGCGACACCCATTGTAGGTTGGAGAGGCCCGAAATGGCGTGGCCCGAGGTGCAGCCGCCGGCGTAGCGCGTGCCGAAGCCCACCAGAAAGCCGCCCAGCACCAGAAATACCCAGCCTTTCCAGTTGGCCAGATTATCCAGGGCAAACAGCTCGCGCGGCAGCAAGCCGGTAAAGTCGGTCAGGTGCAGCTGCGCTTTCAGGTCGCGCACCGTTTCGGGCGAGATGCCGATAACGGTGGGATGGCCCAGGAGCCGGTAGCCGATGAAGCCGCCCAGCGCGATGCCGAGCACGAACACCAGGTTCCAGATTTCGGCCCGCCAGTTATACCTCAGAAACGGGATGCCGGCCGGCACGCAGGCCGCGCACATATGGCGCAGCGAGCTGCTGATACCCAGCGCCTTGTTGCCCACGAGCAGCAGCGCGGGCACGGTCAGACCAATCAAAGGACCGGCCACGTACCAGGGCCAGGGTTGTTGCAGGAGTTCAAGCATGAAAACGGATTTCGAAATGAGATAGGCGGGTTACTTGGTGGTCAATGCTCCCGGCCAGTCGAGCACGCCGCCGAGCAGGTTGGCTACCTGCGCGAAGCCGGCTGTAGCGAGCTGGCCGGCGGCGCTGGCCGAGCGGGCCCCGCTGCGGCAGTACACGTAGGTGGGCCGGGTTTTATCCAGGGCCGCCACGCGCGGCCCGAAGTCGGACGCGGTGACATCGAGGTTGAACGCGCCGGGCAGGTGACCGGCGGCGAATTCATCGGGCCGGCGTACGTCCAGCAGCACCGCGCCGGGCTGTTGCCGGCCCTCGGCAAACTGCGCGGGCGTCAGGTTTTGAAAAGCCGGGGCAGAAGATTTAGTGAAATCGAGCATGATGGAATGAGTGGAGGTGGAAAAGTGAAAAACAGGTTGTCATGCTTCGCGCCGCAAAGCATGACCTTCTTTAGAGTTTAGTGAGCCGCCGTTGCGGGCTGAAAAGATTTCACGGCCTCGCTCAGGTCCAGCACTTCGGTGCCGGGCAGGGCCGAGGCCACGATGCTGCTGCCCGCGGCCGAGCGGTAGCCGCCGGCGCAGTGCACCACCACCGGCTTGGTGGTCGGAATCTCCGGGGCCCGCTCGCGCAGCTCAGGCAGCGGAATGTTGAGGGAGCCGGCAAAAATCGGCTCGTCGTGGTGCTCTGTGGCACTGCGGATGTCCACGATGGTGTACTGCTCCGGGTGCCGACGAAACTGGTTCACGTCCAGCACCGGCATCGTTGCCTCAGTGGCCGGGGTACCCACCAGCGCACCTTTAACCAGCGGCTCGTAGCCGATTTTGGCCGTTTTCTGAATCAGGTCTTCCCGCGTCGACTCATCGGCGGCTATCAGGTAGAACGGCTCCTCCGGCCCCACGATGGAGCCCAGCCAGGTTTCAAACTTGCCGCCCTGCTGGATGTTGATGGCGCCTTCCACATGGCCTTTTTTGAACTCGGCTTCGGGACGCGTGTCCACTACCACCGCGCCGGCTTGCAGCGCCGTGCCGGGGGCCAGGCGAGTTACCTGCTGCACGCTCAGGGCGTAGTTAGGCGCGCCGGCTTTGTTCAGGGCCACGTCGTAGCCGAAGTATTTGGGAATGAAGGGCTGGTTGGCCAGCAGCTCTTTTACGAAGTCTTCCTCGCTCAGAGGGCGTAGCATCGGGTTGCCGGCTTTTTCGGCTCCGATGGAGCTGCTGTTGGCCCCACTCAGAGCCTTGCCGCAGAGGCTGCCCGCGCCGTGGGCCGGGTACACCAGCACGTCGGCGGCCAGGGGCATGAGTTGCTCGCGCAGGCTGTGGTACATCTGCCGGGCCAGTTCCTCCCGCTGGGCGGTCAGGTTGCCCGTCTTTTCGCGCAGGTCGGGCCGGCCTACGTCACCGATGAAAAGCGTGTCGCCGGTGAACACGGCCACGTCTTTGCCTTCCCGCTCCAGCACGATGCTGAGCGAGTCGGGCGAGTGGCCGGGCGTATTCAGCGCCCGGAAGGTGAGCTTGCCCATGGTGAAGGCGTCGCCCTCGTCGAATGCTTCATGGACGTAATCGGCCCCCAGTAGCTTGCTCACGCGGATAGCGGCCCCGGTGGCTTGGGCAATTTCCAGGTGCGACGACACGAAGTCGGCGTGGGGGTGGGTTTCGATTACGGCTACGATTCTGGCGTCATTCGCTTGCGCGTAGTCGTAGTATTGCTGCGGGTTGCGGGCCGGGTCGATGAGCACAATTTCGCGGGCGCACTCGCTCAGGATGGCGTAGGAGAAATGGGCCAGGCCCTTGTCCTCAAACTGTTCGATTTTCATGTGATGCAACAAAAAAACGGGTGAGAGAAGGTGGAATGGACGTTTTAGGGGTGATGAAACAGCAGCTCTTTGGTCAGAATAAATGTGCCCATGGCCAGCGTGAACCAGCCGAAGGCCGGCTTTAGCTTAGCTCCCGGAACGAAGCGGGCCAGGTAAGTGCCCAGCACGATGCCCACCAGGGCAAAGGCCAGAAAGCCGAGCAGAAACGACCAGGCGATGGGGGTGCCCGCGCTCAGGTCGCCGGCGAAGCCGATCAGGGAGTTCAGCGCAATGATGGCCAGCGACGTGCCCACGGCCAGCTTCATGGGTAGGCGGGCGCCGAGTACTAAAGCCGGGATGATGAGAAAACCGCCGCCCGCACCCACGAAACCCGTAAGCGTGCCCACAACCAGACCAATGCCCAGAATCAGCGGGTAGTTGAAGACCTGCTGGTGGTGTAGCGCTTCGTCCAGCACCATCTCGGCCTGCTGGCTGCGAATCATGGAGGTGGCGGCTACTACCATCAATAGCGCGAAGGCTACCAGCACCAGCAGGTCTTTCGTGAAAACGATGCTGCCCACCGTAAACAGCTCGGGCGGAATAGCCGGCATGAGCAGCTTACGCACCGCAAACACGGCCAGCAGCGAGGGAACAAGGAATACGACCGCCGTTTTCAGCGACACCAGCCCCTTGCGGAAGTAGCCCGAAGCCCCCACTACCGAGGTAGAACCCACCACAAACAGCGAGTAAGCCGTGCTCAGCACGGGGCTCACACCCATCAGGTACACCAATACCGGCACGGTGAGGATGGAGCCGCCGCCGCCCATTATGCCCAGGGAAAGGCCAATGAAGATTGCCGCGAAGTAGCCAAGATAGGGAAGCATGGGGAACGGGGTTACGTATGAGTTTATGATAATTTGTTCATGTGTTTTGCTAAAAAAAAGGCGCGCCGCCTACAGGAAAGTGCACGCGGCCAGGCACTGAATCACGTCCACTACTTCGCGCATCTTCAGGGTGTAATAGATGTTCTTGCCCTCACGGTGCGAACTCAGAATGCCCTTAAGCTTCATGCCCGAAAGGTGGTGCGAGAGCAGACTCTGCTCTACCTGCAGTTTTTCACTCAGGTCAGTTACCGACAGGCTTTGCTGCTGAGCCAGCAGCTGTACGATGGCGATGCGCGTGGGATGGGCCGTCGTCTTGAGAATAAAAGCGACCTTTTCCATCTTCTCGGTGGTCAGGTTCAATTCAGCGTCGGGCAGGGCAGGAGCAGTCATAACTGGAAGCAAACTTATGAACAGTTGTTCATTTATACAAATGGAGAACCCCGGTTAGTTCCTCGCCTCTCATTATTAAATGGATGAGGTGGATACAGGAGGCACTCGTCACAACGGAGCAAATGAGTAAGCCCGGTCCCAGTCTGTTGTCGACAACTGCCCGCAGGAGCGCCCAAGAGCTGACAGGGAAAGACCGCAGAGATCAACCGACGTGTGGGCCGTCAGCAAAAAAAGTCCGTCAGGGAGAGCATCCTGCGGATCAGGCAGAGCCGAAGCATGACATTCTGGTTATCTGCCCTACCCGTAAGCAGATGAAGTAGCGACACAAGCGGGGCGTGGCCCAGGCAGGGTAGCTGGCCGATTTTGGCCACCTGCCTGTCTTGTTGGAGATAACTTGTTTTTGTGGGCTGCGTCTCATTGCCACGCAATGGGCGTGCGTGAGCGGAAAACAGGGGCTGCCCCGGTCCCGGCGCGGGAAAGCAAGTGGCCGGCCTGCCGCTGCAGCATCTCCTCACTGCCACCACATCGTCTGGGGCAGCGGGCCGGCGTTCAGCGTGACGGGCTGGCCGAGCTCGGGCGTGGTGATGGGCAGCCTGAGGCGGGCCGCTTCGGCCGTGGCCCGCCGGACGGGCTCGTTCCAGGCGTGGTTGGCTTCGGTGAAGGCGCCCCAGTGGACCGGCAGCAGCACCCGGGCCCGCACGTCGAGGGCGGCCTGCACGGTTTGCTCGGGCATCATGTGAATCTGGGCCCACTGCGCGTCATACTGGCCGCATTCCATCAGGGTCAGGTCGAAGGGGCCGTGCCGGCGGCCGATGGTTTGAAAGTGGGGGCCATAGCCGCCGTCGCCGCTGTAGAAGATCCGCCTGGTAGCCGACTTAATGACCCAGGAGCTCCAGGACGTGGCGTTGCGGTTCGTCAGGCCCCGGCCGGAAAAGTGGCGGGCCGGGGTGCTGACGATGGTCAGGCCCGGCAGCCGCACCGAGTCGTTCCAGTCCAGCTCCGACACCCGGGCCGGGGCCACGCCCCAGGCCAGCAGGTGGGCTCCCACGCCCAGCGGCACGTAGAAATGCGTGGTTTTGTCCTTGAGCCGCAGAATGGTCTGGTAGTCGAGGTGGTCGTAGTGGTCGTGCGAAATCAGCACCGCGTCGATGGGCGGCAGCTGCTCGGCGGTGATGGCCAGCTGCGGGTTATAGCGGTTCGGCGTCACCCACGACAAAGGCCCCATTTCCACGCTCAGCATGGGGTCGAGCAGGATATTTTGGCCGGCTATTTCCACCAGGCTGGCCGAGTGCCCAAACCACGTCACGCGCACCAGATCGATGGGTTTTTTGGTAATGGCCAGCGAATCGAGCGGCCGCATGGGCAGGGGCGCGGCGGGCTTTTTATCGGGCACTTTATTGAACAGGAAACGCCAGAGCATGGAAACCGTGCTGCTGCCGGTCATCAGCTCTGTGGGTACCAGGTTCCTGAATTCGCCGTCCCGGTAGTGGCCTGACCGGGCGTAGGCGGCCTGCTGGGCCTTGGTGGGCTTGCCGCCCAGCTCCGGGCTCAGGTTGGCAAACGCCACGCCCGCCACCAGCAGGATGGCCACGCCGCTGGCCGCCAGGCGAACCACCGCTTTCAAAGGGTTGCGCATAATCTGAATGGGGAATAAGAGCGGATTGCGGTTGGTAGCCGGCCGGCGACCCCAGGTGATGCCGGCCGCTCAGCAAAGAAAGAGAAGCGCCGGGGAAGCTGAACAACTGAGGTTACGCGGGGCATTACGGAAACTGAGGAGTTCGGAGCAAGGAGTTAGAAGCAAGGAGCAAGAATACGAGCCGGTTGCCGATGTAAGGTGCGTCGGCCTGGTCACCCGTTTCGTTCCGGCATCTTTTACCACCGGCTCCCTAAACTCCTAGCTCCTAGCTTCCGGCTCCTTACTTCTACCATCCGGCAACCCACCGCACCCGGCGTAACAGCAGTGAATAAGCAGACGCGCCGGAGGGGAAGATACTTTAGCGGCGGCTTCTTCCCCGCCAAAACCACTGCGTCCGTCGGCCCGCAACCTTCGGACTACGACCGGAGTTTGAGGCAGTATGATGCGTCGTCTTCTTCCCCTGGCTTTCCTCGCGCCCCTGGCTTTCGGCTTCACGGCTGAATCGCCCACGGCGGCGGCCGATGCCAACCTCAGCAAAATCAGGCTGCCGGCCGGCTTCACCATCAGCTACTTCGCGCAGGGCGTGAAAAGTGCCCGGGAGCTGGCCGTCGGCCCCGATGGTACCGTGTATGTGGGCACCAAAGACGACAAAGTATACGCCCTGCCCGACCGCAACAAAGACGGCCGGGCCGATGAAGTCGTGACCATTGCCGCGGGCCTGAACGCGCCCAACGGCGTGGCCGTGCGCAACGGCGCGCTGTACGTGGCCGAAATCAACCGTATCCTGCGCTACGACAACATTGCCCGGACGCTGAAGCAGAAGCCCCGGCCGGCCGTGGTCTACAGTGAGCTGCCCAACAGGGACTGGCACGGCTACCGCTATATCGCCTTCGGCCCCGACGGGAAGCTCTACATCCCGGTGGGCGCCCCTTGTAATTCCTGCGAGCCGGAAGAGCCGATTTTCGGCACCATCAACCGCCTGAATGCCGACGGCAGCGGCTTTGAAACCGTGGCCAAGGGCGTGCGCAACACCGTGGGCTTCGACTGGAGCCCGATAGACAAAGCCCTTTGGTTCACCGACAACGGCCGGGATATGCTGGGCGATAACTCACCCGCCGACGAGCTGAACCGCATGGCCGGCCCCGGCCTGCACTACGGCTTTCCCTACTTCTTCGCCGGCGACGTCCCCGATCCGCAGCTCAGCCAGGGCAAGTCGGCGGCTACCTATGCCCGGCCCGCCCGCAAGCTGGGCCCGCACGTGGCGGCGTTGGGGATGAAGTTCTACACCGGCAAGCAGTTTCCGGCCCAGTACCGCAACCAGATCTTTATCCCCGAGCACGGCTCCTGGAACCGCAGCAACAAAATCGGCTACCGCATTTCCCTGGTCAGGCTCGATGCCGGCGGTAAGCAGACCACCAGCTACGAAACCTTCGCCGACGGCTGGCTGCAGGGCCAGAAAAGCTGGGGCCGCCCCGTGTGCCTGCTCATGCTCCCCGACGGCTCCCTGCTCGTCTCCGACGACCAGAACGACGCCGTGTACCGGATCAGCTATAAGGGGTAACGCGAAGTTTGCCTTCGCTAATCCGGGTGCGCCGGACGGAATAAGTACCCGGCGGCGCGGGCGATTCGCGAAGTGAAACTTCGCGTTACATTTAAGGCGATGAAAAAGCAGCGTATTCCGAAGCGGGTGGTGGGGCGGCGGGAGTTGGTTGATTTTCCGCAGTTCAAGCTGTGGGGCGTGGAAGCCAAGGTCGATACCGGCGCCTTCACCGGCGCCCTGCACTGTTCCAATATCCACGTTGAAACGATGCCCGACGGCCGCCCGGTGCTGCGCGTGCTGCTGCTCGACGACGAGCACCCGCAGTTCGACCGCCGGCCCCTGGAATTCGTGGACTTCACCCTGCGCGATATTAAAAGCTCCAACGGCGAGGTGCAGGAGCGCTACGTTATCCGTACCGTCATCCGGCTGTTCGACGAGGATTTCGACACCGAGTTTTCCCTGTCCGACCGCTCCGATATGCGCTACCCCGTACTCATCGGGCGGCTGCTGCTGCGGCGGGGGCGGTTTGTCGTCGACGTCACCCGGCGCAACGTGTCCTACAAGTTTTTGACCGTCGTCCGGCCGCGGCCTTAGCCGTATTACGTACTTTTGCCGCCACACCTGCTTCTGCTCCTCCCTCACCACCCCAAGCACCCTCCCCAATGAAACTGGCGATTTTGTCGCGTGAGCCGAAGCTGTATTCCACTTCCCGACTGGTGGAAGCCGCTCAGCAGCGCGGCCACGAGGTGGTGGTAATCGACCATCTGAAATGTAACCTGGTGCTGGAAAAAGGCGCGCCCGGCATTGTGTATCAGGATGCCCGGCTCGAAAAAGTGGATGCCATCATCCCGCGCATCGGAGCTTCGGCCACGTTCTACGGCACGGCCGTGGTGCGGCAGTTCGAGATGATGAAAGTCAAGACGGCCGTTGAGAGTCAGGCCATCATCCGCTCCCGCGACAAGCTGCGCTCGATGCAGATTCTGTCCCGGGCCGGGGTGGGAATGCCCAAAACCGCGTTTACCAACTACTCCAACGAGGTTTCGGAGCTGATTGATCTGGTGGGTGGTGCGCCCGTCATCATCAAGCTGCTCGAAGGCACCCAGGGCCTGGGCGTCGTGCTGGCCGAGTCGGCGAAGGCGGCGCAGTCGGTGATTGAAGCCTTTCACAACCTCAAGGCCCGCATCATCGTGCAGGAGTTTATTGCCGAGAGCAAGGGCGCGGACCTGCGGGCCTTCGTGGTCAACGGGGAAGTGGTGGGGGCCATGAAGCGCCAGGGTAAGGAAGGCGAGTTCCGCTCGAACCTGCACCGCGGCGGTACCGGCACCCTCGTCAAGCTCACCCGGGCCGAAAAGGCCGCGGCCCTGCTGGCTACCAAAGCCCTGGGCCTCGGCATTGCCGGCGTCGATATGCTGCAAAGCAAGCGGGGGCCGTTGGTGCTGGAAGTGAATTCCTCGCCCGGTCTCGAAGGCATCGAAAAAGCCACCGGCCTCGATATTGCCGGCAAGATCATCGAGTACACGGAGCAGCTCACCCGCCGCAAAACCAAGCCCAAGAGTGATACGGCCGTCAAAGCCGCCGCCGCGATGCCCGATGCCCAGTCCGACGTACCGCAAAACTAAGGCGCAGTCTTAGGAAAGCGCTGGCCCAATAGTTTCATAATCCCCCGCAGCAGCTGTTTCGGTTCGCCTTGGCAGGGCTGGGCGGGGTAGTAGTTCCGCTTGCCGCGCGGACGAATTTTTTCACCGGGGTCGGCTACCGGCAACAGCAACCTCGCGCTGCTGCTGCTGGGGCTCCCGGCTTCCTCCGCCCTGATCCGCTGGTCCGGTAAGGCTCTGCGCCATCGTCGGCCGGGGGTTTAACTTTTACGCTCTTGACGCCCGCCAGCCTCCCCACCGATATTTGCCTCAACGGTCTTATCATCCGCCCCGGCGAGCGGGTGCTTACGCGGCTGGTGATTTCCAAGCTGCCCTCGGGCACCGTGATTGACGTGCCGGTGCACGTATTCCGCTCCACCGTGCCCGGCCCCACGGTGCTGCTGCTGGCCGGGATGCACGGCGACGAGGTGAACGGCATCGAAACCATCCGGCGGCTGGTGCGGCGCAACCTGCTGCAGCCCCTGCGCGGTACCATCATCGCCATTCCCATCCTCAACATCTACGGCTTTCTGAATTTCAGCCGCGAGGTGCCCGACGGCAAGGACGTGAACCGCAGCTTCCCGGGCCACCCGCGCGGCTCCCTGGCCAGCCGCGTAGCCCACCGCTTCATGCGCGAAATCATGCCCCTGGTCGATTGTGGTATCGATTTTCATACCGGCGGCGCGGCCCGAAGCAATATGCCCCAGGTGCGCTGCCTGCTCGGCCACCCCGATACTGACGCCCTGGCCCGGGCTTTTGCCGCGCCCTTCACCCTGCACGCTGCCCTTCGGCCCGGCTCGTTGCGCGAAGCGGCCTTTCAGCAGCAGAAAACCATTATCGTCTACGAAGCCGGCGAGTCGCTGCGGCTCGATGAGGCGGGCATCGACATGGCTATTGCGGGCACGTTCCGGGTGCTTCATCATCTGGCCATGGTCGCGGAGGCGGCGCCGCCGGCCTGGCCCAGCATCGTGTGTCTGCGCCATACCTGGCTGCGGGCCAAGTTCGCGGGGCTGTTCCGCAGCCACGTCCAAAACGGCGACTTTCTGGCAAAGGGTCAGGTATACGGCAGCGTGGCCGACCCCTACGGCGAGGGGGCCGTGCGCCTGGAGGCGCCCGTGTCGGGCTACGTTATCGGCCTCAACCACATGCCCGTGGTCAACCAGGGCGACGCGCTGCTGCACATGGGCCTGGTAGATGAGGCCGAAGCCGCCCGCATAGCCCGCAATCCGCCCTTCAACGAAAAGCCCGGCCGCCGCGAGGAAACCGAGGACATGGATGAAGTAGACTAACCGGTATCACTCCGGCTCCCCGGCACCAGGGAAAAGGCTACGCCGCCGAAGTCCTGCGGGCCCTGCTCACCTATTGCTTCGCCGGCCTGGGCCTGCACCGGGTGGTGGCCAGTACCGGTTGCCGGAACCACGCCCCGGTGCGCCTGCCGGCTCGGGTGGGCATGCGGCGGGAAGCGCATTTGCGGCAGAACATCTGGTTCAAAGGGGCCTGGGGCGATGAGTACGTCTAGGCCGTGCCGGGCCAGGAGTGGCCTCCGGCGCCGTAATAACCAGACTGCCGGGTGGGGCGCTTGCCGGTTTTTGCGTTTCTTTGGGCTGCCCTTGACGGGCTACTTTTCTCTTTCCACTTTTTTTGCCCAATGAACAATCCCCTGCGCCTGATTATCGACGCCGTACTGGTGGTGGCCGTGGCCATTCTGTTTTACCTGCACTTCTCCTCCACACCCGCGGCCGCGGTTGCCGCCAAACCCGTTGCCGTACAAACATCCTCCGCCGATACCACGGCTACCGACGAGGTAGCGGCCCCGGAGCCGGCCGTAGCCGTAGCCGATACCAACAAGGTTGCCTACGTCGAATCGGGTAAGCTGCTCGACGGCTACAAGGGCATGCAGGCGGCCCGCCGCGCTTTTGAAGCCAAGGCCAAAGGCTGGGAGCAGCAGAACAACAACCTGATCCGCAGCTTCCAGACCGCCGTGCAGCAATACCAGAAGCAGGCCGAGAGCCTGACCCCGGAGCAGCGCGCCGCCACCGAGCAGAAGCTCCAGGTTCAGCAGCAGCAGTCCGGCCAGGCCCAGGAGAAACTCCAGCGCCAGGCGCAGGAAGAAGAAGCCAAGATGACCCAGCAGGTGCTGAGCCGCATCAATAAGGAAGTGGAAGCCTACGGTAAAGCCAATGGCTACAAGCTGATCCTGATTGCGGCCCCGAGCGGTACCATTGCCTACGGTCGCAAAGACATCGACATCACCAACCGGGTGCTCCGGCGCCTGAACGACGAATACGGCGCGAAAAAGTAAAAGCGCGGTATCGCAGCAGAGCCAACGCCGGCCGTTTTAACTAACGGCCGGCGTTTTTAGGTCAGCGCATAAACAGGCAACTTTCGCCGGACTTTCGGCCTCCTGTCAAAGCCTACCGGAAGCTGCCCGGGGGCCGTTGAGCAGCAGCCCTGGGCTACCCGGCCCCTTACCGTTCCACTACAGTTGTTATTGCTATGATCCGATGTCTCCGCTTGCTGGCTCTGGTGGCCCTGTGGCTGGTGGCCGGGCCTGGTCTGGCCCAGCAGAAGTTTACCATCAGCGGCTACGTGCGCGACCAGGCCACGGGTGAAAGCCTGATTGGCGTGGCCGTGGTGAATCCCGGCGGTGGGCAGGGCACCTCTACCAACACCTACGGCTTCTACTCCCTGACGCTGCCCGCCGCCGCCGACTCGGTGCGGCTGCTGGTGTCGTACCTGGGCTATGAGAAAGCGCGGCTAACGGTGCCAGCCGGGCGCAGCGTGAACCACACCTTCCAGCTGCAAACCAGCAGCAGCGAGCTGGCGGGGGTGGAGGTGGTGGGCAGCAAAGAGGAGAAAATAGCCCAGACCACCCGCATGGGCACCATTAACATTCCCATTTCCCAGATCAAGCTGCTGCCCGCCCTGCTCGGCGAAACCGACGTGCTGAAAGTGCTGCAGCTGCTGCCCGGCGTGCAGAGCGGGGGCGAGGGGCAAAGCGGTCTGTACGTGCGCGGCGGCTCCCCCGACCAGAACCTGGTTTTGCTCGACGGCACGCCGGTCTACAACGCGGCCCACCTGTTCGGCTTCTTCTCGGTGTTCAATGCCGATGCCATCAACAACGTGGAGCTGATCAAGGGAGGCTTTCCGGCCCGTTACGGCGGCCGGTTGTCGTCGGTGCTGGATATCTCGATGAAGGAGGGCAACATGAAGGAGTTTCACGGCGAAGGGGCCGTGGGCATCGTGGCCGCGAAGCTGACCCTGGAAGGGCCGATCAAAAAGGATACGGCTTCCTTTATCTTCTCGGCCCGCCGTACTTACCTCGACGTGCTGGCTCAGCCTTTAATCAAGGCCGCTGCCGCCGCCGATGGCGTTGAGGCCACGATTGGCTACTTTTTCCACGATCTGAATGGCAAGCTCAACTGGAAGCTGGGCCGCCGCGACCGGCTCTATCTGAGCACCTACGCCGGCTACGACAAGTTTTACGCCCGCACCAAAGACACCTATAACGAAGGCGACTACACCAGGCTGAATTCGGCCCTGGGCTGGGGCAACCTGACGTCGGCCCTGCGCTGGAACCACGTGGTGAACGACCAGCTGTTCATGAATACCAACTTCACCTATTCCAAGTATCAGTTCAACGTCGG
Source organism: Hymenobacter fastidiosus (assembly GCF_039539565.1). Lineage (NCBI taxonomy): Bacteria > Pseudomonadati > Bacteroidota > Cytophagia > Cytophagales > Hymenobacteraceae > Hymenobacter > Hymenobacter fastidiosus. The sequence goes on from NZ_BAABDJ010000008.1 coordinate 59,961, forward strand.
CATCACGGAGGAAGACCGCCGTACGGAGAATGGCCAGGCGAAAACTACTAAGTACGACCTGCGCTACCTGTCCAACATCCGGGACCTGAGCCTGAAAACCGACTTCGACTACGTGCCCAACCCCGACCACTACATCCGGTTCGGGGGCCAGTACATTCTGCACTCGTTCCGGCCCGGCGCACTGCAGGCCAAGGACAGCAGCGACCCGGCTAACGCGCTCAGCTCCGGCCAGCAGAAGCTGGGCAGCGAAGCGGGCCTGTACGCCGAGGACGACTACCGCCTCACCGACCGGCTGAAGGTAAACGGCGGCGTGCGGCTCAACGGCTTTCTGGTCGACAACACGCTGTATCCGTCGCTGGAGCCCCGGCTGGCGGCCCGCTACCTGCTCACCGCAGACTGGGCCCTGAAGGCGGCCTACGCCCGCACCACCCAATACATTCACCTGCTCACCAACAGCGGCATTGGCCTGCCCACCGACCTGTGGGTGCCCGCTACGGCCCGCATCAAGCCCCAGCGGGCCCAGCAGCTCAGCATCGGGGCGGCCCGCACCGTGCGCTTCCGCGACGCGGACTACGAGCTGAGCTTCGAGAGCTACTACAAGCCCATGCAGAACCTTATTGAGTACCGCGAAGGCACCAGCTTCCTTGGCACCACGGACAGCAACTGGGAAGATAAAGTAACCAGCGGCCAAGGCTGGGCCTACGGGGCCGAGCTGTTTCTGCAGAAGAAAACCGGCCGCACCACCGGCTGGATCGGCTACACCCTGGCCTGGAGCAAGCGCCGGTTTACGGAGCTCAACCAGGGCCGCATCTACCCCTACAAATACGACCGGCGCCACGACATGTCGCTGGTCGTGATTCACACCTTCAGCCCTACGCTCACCCTGTCCGGCACCTGGGTATACGGCACCGGCAATGCCACCACGCTGGCTGAAGGACGCTTCAATCTGGGCCCGGCCGGCACGTACGAGGACTTCGGCTCGCGCAACGGCTACCGGATGCGGGCCTACCACCGCCTCGACCTCGACCTGAGCCATACCAAGAAGAAAAAGTGGGGCGAAGTGGTGAACAGCTTCAGCCTCTACAATGCCTACAGCCGCCGCAATCCTTACTATATCTATTTCCAGCAGGGCTACGAAGACCAGAACGGCAACGTCGAGGAAGAGTCGAGCTTCCGGCAGATGTCGCTCTTCCCCATTATTCCCTCGTTCAGCAAAAGCTTTAAATTCTAACCGATGAAAACGCGCCTCCTTTTCAAGGGAAAGAACCTGCTGGCAGCCCTGCTGCTGCTGGCCGCGCTGCCGGGCTGCGACACGGCCGTTGATTTGCCCGAGCCGCCGCATACGCCGCGCATTGCCCTGACCTACACGCTGAGCAATACCGCGCCGGCAATGCTCTTCGTGAGCAGCAGTCAGCGCATCTTCGAAACCAGGCCGTTGTCCGGCCGGGATGATGCCACCGTCGAAATCCGGGATGGCCAGGGCACGGTGGTCGAGCGGTTCCGGTCGGTGGGCTCCGGGCCCAACCAGTTCGGCCCCGGCAGCTACGAGCCTATTCTGGGGCTGCGGGGGCAGCCGGGCCAGACCTATACCCTGCGGGCGGCCGTGCCGGGCCTCGAAACGGCGGAAAGCACCCTGACCATGCCCCTGCCGCCCGTTATCGAAAGCGCCGCCTTTACGCCCCGCGCCAACGACCCCAACAGCCAGACGAACCTTACCCGGGGCCGCCTGCAAATCACCGTTGCCGACAACGGCCGCACCACCGATTACTACCTGGCCTTTGCCCGCGTTCTGGATAAGCAGGGAAATCCGGGCAACTGGTCCTCCGTCGTCCTGGACGGGAGCAGTGAAGGCGATGATTTTGCCGTGGACCGGTTTCAGCTTTCCTCGGGAAACTCCTACGGCGGCTACGGCATCTATCCGTATCCGGACACGAACGTGAACGGCCAGCGGGTATCGCTCAACTCCAACGTCAGCTTCTACTCCCAATTGTTCTGCGACCCCAACCAATCCAGCTGCCCGGAAGCCGGCTACCTGGAAGTAAGCGTTCAAAGCATCACGGCCGACACCTACAACTTCTACCAGTCGCAGCGGCGCTATGTTGATGGGGGCGGCAGCCCCTTTGCCGAGCCGGCGCCGCTTGCCTCCAACATCAGGCCCGGCTACGGCCTGTTCGGCGGCGCTGCCGAAGCGTCTTACCGCGTCAGGCTTTTCTAGGCCGCGGCGTACTGATGTGAGGATGGGGTTGCGCAGTCAGGGTTTTAAACCCGCCCCGTGGCCGGCAATCAGAGGAGCAGAGCCGTGCCAAACCAGGGGCTCCTCTGCTACGAAAAACATCCTGACACTTCCCGCCCTGCTTCTGCTGCTCCTCCCGGGCGGCTTGCTGACCAGTTGCGCGGCCCCGGCTCAAACCGTGGTAGTCCGTCACCATGCACCGCGGCGGGCTTATTATCAGCCCCGCCCCACGGTAGTGGTCGTGGCGCCCGCTCCGGGGGTGGTGCGCCCGCGGCCGGTGGTAGTGGTGCCGGCCCGGCCGCGTTATATCCGGCCCGCCCGTCCGCCCCGGTACGTCCGGGTCCGGTAGTAAGTCAATCGAAAAAGACCTCAGCACGCTACGCGCCTTGTCCTTCCCCAAATCCTGGGTGGGCTTGCCCGGATGTAGTTCACGCAGGGTCCCGCTGGGGCAAAGCGCAGGGTCTCGCAGTGCCATTCAGTAAAGACACGGCGGAACACGGCGCTTTACCCCTGCGGGACCCTGCGTGAAAGCTTCCTCGCTGCCGCTACAAAAGTTTTGGGGAAGGACAGGGGCCCGCTAAGTGCCGGGGTATTTTTTTGGGCTGGCGCCAGCGTTTTATTGCCGGACCAAGCGTTTTATAATCATGCCCTGGGGCGTTTGCAGGCGCACCGTGTAGAGGCCCGCCTGCAGCGCACTCACGTCCAGCTCGTTTGCCGGGGACGGGAGGGAAAAGCGCAGCACCTGCTGACCCAGGGCGTTGAGCACTTCGCCGGTCAGGGACCCCGTCAGGCCGGCGAGCCGGAGGGTAACGAGGCCAGTAGTGGGATTGGGAAAGAGCTGGAGCTGCGCCGTGGGCGCGGCCGGCGGGGTGCGCAGCGGGATAACCTGGAAACTGCCGAAGTTATAGCGCTGCTGATTGATAAATGGGGCCGTTCCAATCGCCAGCTGCTCATCACGGCGCAGCACGATCTGCTGAGCGTTGTAGGTAAGCAGGGCCCGGCTCCAGTCGTTGATGGCCCAGGCCGTGCCGCTCCAGACCTCCTGCAAAAGGCTGAGACGGTTGTTGTAGGCATCGTAGGTTTCGGTGGTCCGGGAGTCGTTCAGCCAGGGGCCCGCGGGGTTAGGCCGGGCCTCATAGGTACTCACGCTGCTGCCATTGGTCTGGTAGGTGGCCGTTAGCCGCAGCACGCTTACCCAGAAGATGTTAATGGGAATCTGGATTTGCAGGCCGGTGGCGAGCTGCCGGCCGGCATCGTACCAGGTGATGCCCGTTACGCGGAACTCATCCTGCCACTGCCCGCCGGACCAGCGCTGCACCGTGAACTCGGTGTAGGGACCGGAAGCCGGAATCTTGTAGGTGATTCTGACATCATTGACGAAGCTGGTGGTAGCGGTGCTGAAAGTCTGTACTACCTGCTGGGCCAGGAAGCCGGTGGTGGTGTAGTTGTTGGCCGAGCGCGTGCCGGCCGTTGTGCTCCACGCCCCGCTGATCCAGTCCTGATTCAGCTCTTCGGTGGGGGTGCCCCGCGCATCGAAGGTGGCAGTGCGGCGGAACGAGTTTTCCCAGCTGCCCCCGGTATAGTCCTGCTGCAAGGTCTGGGTGAGCTGGTTTCCGGCGGTGTAGGTGTAATTCAGCCGATAGGTGGGGCTGGCCGTAGCCGAGTCGGCGTGGGTTTCCTGACTGAGCCGGGCCTGCGCGGTATAGGTGTAGAGAACAAGCTGCGGGGCTTCCCACCGGTTGGTTGCCGGGTTCCACTCGTAGCGCATCACCCGACCGGGCTGGGTTACGCTCGTTTGCTGGCCCCGCTGCGCCGCCGCGGCCGGGCCGGGCAGCCGCAGGCCCGGCGAATAGCGGTGTACTAGTGTTTCCAGGCTGCTGAGAGCTACGGTGGGCAAGTGGCAGGTTTGGGCCGCCACAGAGCCGGCGCTGCCCAGCACGGCATACAGCAGGAAGTAGAATGCTTTCATAATCCGCACGGAAAAAAAGGAGGTGATACCCGAAAATCAGAGGCGTTTAGCCGGGTTGGTAAAGATATTCAATGCTCCGCTAAAAGGCTGATGGGCAGGTAATGAAGCGTTTCATCTTTGTGGTCGCAGGAGGACCGGACGGGCGCTGACGGCCCATGAAAAAAGTCCCGGCCAGCCGGCCGGGACTTTTCCGTAGTATTCGCTTGGGCCCGCCTATTCGCGCACCAGTCGTTTCACAACGGTGCCCTCCGCCGCGCGGACCCGCACGGAGTATACGCCTACCGGCAGCTCGCTCAGGTCAAGCAGCTGGCTGATAACGCCCCGGCGGGGACGTACGCTCAGCTCCTGCACCGCCTGGCCCAGCGTATTATGCACCGTTACCTGCACGGCGCCCTGCTCCCGCAGGCCCGTCAGCTCCAGGGTTGCCGTACGGGTCGTCGGGTTCGGGTACAGGCTGGCGGCGGCATTCAGGGCCCCGGCCGTAGCGGCCGTGGGGCGGCTCACGAACCGGAGGTAGAAGCGCTGACCGGTGTAGCTGGTCTCCATCTGGAAAGCGTACACGGAGTCCACCAGCAGATTCTGCTGCCGGCCCAGCACCCGGTCTTCCAGCAGCACCTCGGTACCAGCGGGCAGGTTGAGCAACTGGCCCGCGCGAAGGGTATGCGGCCCGGATTTGCTCACCCGCACTCCCAGCGGAATGCTGGCCTCAGCCGACAAGCCCGGCAGGCCGTTGATGCTCAGCCCATCGGCCCCCGCGATGCTCCACAGCGAGGGAATACCGCTGCCGTTAAGCTGGATTTTATAGGCGTCGTGGTTGGGCCGGAAGCCCAGGCCGGCGCTCGGGTCGAAGTAGAACACCGTTTCATCGCCCTGACCGGTGGCGTTGCGCACGTGCAGCCGGACAATGGGCCGCACTGCCGCGGTAGGGTGGCCGTTGCTGCCCCGGTTGAAAACGGGGCTGATGTAGGCCGTAGGCCGCACGTCGTTGGTCATGCTCAGCGTGGCCGTAGCCGTGGTGGCCCGGACGAAAAAGCCCTGCATGGCGGCGAGGTCTTTGCTTCCCCCGTTCTGCCCGATGCCGTCAACGTAGCTGCTGTAGGTGCCGGTGTACTGGCCCGAGGGCACGAACACGTACAGCGCCTTATCCACTCCGGCCGCCGTTGGCACCTTATCCCAGTCGATGGGGGAAGGGTAGGGGTTACCGCCCAGGTTCCAGCCCGAGCCGGTTTGGCCGCCCCGGGTCATGGCGAAGCTTACCGCGCCGTTGGCCAGCGTGCCGCTGACATCTACCGTCGTGGTCGGGGTGGTCTGAACGGTGTAGCCCTGGCCCGGCACCAGATTATCGGCCGCCAACGGCACCATCCAGCCCCGGTCAAACAGGTCGGTCGCCGTCGAGTTCAGGCGGCTTTCGTCGTACTTGAAGAACGTGGGAAACGGCGTCACGGTGTTGCCCTGGGTGTTGTAGTCCGGGTTCAGGTTGAACCCGGGTACGTCGTCGGCAAACTCCTGCACGGTGGCCGTGCCCAGCTGCATCGGCGACGAATAGTGCCGGTAGCCTTCAGTGCCGACCCCGGTGATGAACCGCTCCATGGTGCTGCGGCCCGTTACGCTGCCTCCCCCGCTGGGGTTGACCACCATAGCCGTGCCGGTAGCATCCGAGAGCAGCGTCAGGTTGCCGTTGGAAGCCAGGTTGCCACTGGTCAGCGTAAGCAGGTGCCGCAGGCGCAGCGGGGTCTGGAGCGTTACGCCGGCGGGGTTGTTCACCGTCAGGTCGAAGAGGCGCAGCGCCGGGCCGCTGAGGGTTTGGGCCGTGCTGCCGGAGCAGAGCAGCGTGCCGTTCCCGGCATTCAGGGTGCCGTTGTTCACCAGATTACCCAGCAGCGCGAAGGAGCCGTTCAGCGTGAAGGACGCCCCGGTGGCTATCGTCAGGTGCAGAGCCGTCGGCACGGGGCCACCGGCGCCGAGGATCGGATATGTCGTCATCCCGGCGGGAATCAGAATGCTGCTCGTGCTGATCGGTACGGTGCCGCAGCTCCAGTTGGCCGGCTCGAACCAGCTGTTGTTCAGGGCTCCGCTCCAGGTGAAGGCCCCGGCCGCCGTCAGCACCAGATTGGTGCCGTTGTCGGCCCCGGGCGTAGCGGGCTGACTGCCGACTACCCGGATCCGGTAGCCGGTGCCGGCCGCGGTGCCGGCCGGGATGATAGCCGCAATGGTTCCGGTGGTGGTGCCGGTCAGCGTGCCGATGCTTACCGGGCTGCCGCCAAATATGCCCGTGGCGGAGGAAAGCTGGGCCGTGAAGACGTTGCCGGTCGTGAAGCCGGTGGCCGTGAAGGGCACGCTCAGCGCGGTGCCCGCGCAGTAGCCGGCCGCCAGGCTACCCGTCTGAATACTGGCTACTGTCACCGGCGGGCTCACCACCACCGGGGTGATGACCGTCGTGGTGCAGCCGTTCAGCGTAATCGTCACCTGGTAATTGCCCGCGTTGGCCGCCGTGGCCCCGCTGATGGTTTGATTCGGCCCGGTGGCTGAGTAATTGTCAGGATCGGTCCAGGTGTACGTCGCGCCGCTGATGCCGGTGGCCGTCAGCGAAATGCTGGACCCCGTGGCGACGGGCGAGTTCGAGCCGGCGGAAGCCGCGCTCAGGTTGGTGATGGTCAGGGCCGAGCCGTTGTCGTTGCTGATAATGACCGGGTTCGAGCTTTCGAGCCGCAGGCGGTAGCCGCTGCCCGAAGCCGTGCCCGCCGGAATGGTGATGCCCACCGTGCCGGCCGTGGCGCTGGTCGTGCTTACCGAGCCGACGACCGGGCTACTGGCCGAGAACGTGCCGCTGGCATCGGAAAGCACCGCCGAAATGACATTGCCGGCGCTGAAGTTCGGGCCGCTGGCCGTGTAGCTCAGCGTGTAGCCGGTGCCGGGGCACAGCGGGCCATTGAAGGCCGACAGCGTGAGCGTGGTCACGGGCACGGGCGGCGTAACGGTCACCGGCGTGGTGGCCGAGGCCGGGCAGCCCGCCGCGTTCGTAATCGTGAGCGTGTAGGTGCCCGACTGCGACGCCTGGGCGTTGGTCAGCTGCGGGTTTTGCAGCGTGCTCACGGTGGCGGTGCCGCCGCCGGAGTACGCGGCCGTCCACAGGTAGGTGTTGCCGGCCACGGCCGGACCACCCGTCAGCAGCACCGTGCCACCCTGCGGCACCGGCGAGTTGCTGCCCGCCGTCGCGGTGGGCAGGGCGTTCAGGGTGATGTTCGAGCCGTTGTCGTTGCTGACGATGGTGCCCGGGTTCGAGCCCACCAGCCGGATGCGGTAGCCGTTGCCGGGGGTGGCATTGGCGGGAATAGTGGCCGTGAGCGAGCTATTGCCCTGCCCGCTGAAACTGGTGGAGCCAATAGCGGTAGGCGCGGCAAACGAGCCGCTGGCATCCGATAGCTGGGCCGTAATGGTGTTGCCGGCCGGGAACGGGTTGCCCGAAACTGCGAAGCTGATGGTCCGCGACGCGCCCAGACAAATGGGCCCGCTGAACGTGGTCATGGCCAGAATGGGGTCCGTCGAGGTTTGCACCGTCACGTCCACGAAGCTGCTGGAAGTGCAGGTGCCCAGCGTCACGGTCAGGTTGTAGCGGGCCACGCCGGCCGTTGTGGTGCTGGTAGTGGGGCTTTGCAGCGTCGAGGTAAACCCGCCGGGCCCGGACCAAGCGTAGGTAGCGCCGGGGTAGGTGGGGGTCACGCCCAGGGCGATGGGCGCCCCGTTGGCTACCGAGGCCGGACCGGTGGCCTGGCTCACCGGCGTGGTGTTAATCGTGAGGTTCACGCCGTTGTTGGTGCCCGTGGTGGCGGGGTTGCTGGCCACTACGCGCACCCGGTAGCCGCTGCCGGCCGGGGTGGCCTGGGGCAGGATGCCCGTGAGCACGCCGCCGTTGGCGCTGATGCTTTGCAGGGTGCCCAGCAGCGGCGCGTTAGCCGCAAACACGCCGCTGGCATCCGAGAGCTGGAAGTTGAACGCGTTGCCCGCCCCGTAGAGTGCCGTATTGGTGCTGAAGGGTACCGTAATGGTGGTGCCCGTGCAGTACGTGGCGGGCGAAATCGTGCCCGTGGCAATGGCCTGCGGGTAGAGGTAGCTGGCCGCCGAGCAGGCGGTGCCGCCGGGGGTGGTCACGCAAATCTGGCCATCGGTGCCGCCCGCCGGGGCGCTCACCGTGAAGCCGTTGGCCGTGTTGTTGGTAATGGCCCCGGCCGCCGTGCCGTTAAGAAGCTGTTTGAGTTAGCAGAATTTGAGCACCCGTTTGATGTTTGCCAAGCTAATCCATGCGT